>DAWL01000161.1:7898-12668 GCA_002505935.1 Euryarchaeota archaeon UBA226
TTGATTCGTTTTCATTTCTATCAGTCTCGCTGTTTTCCGCAGGTGATTCAGCCCCACTGTCTTCCTGCCTGCGTAATTCTTCGAGGATCTTTTCATCGAGGCGGTTTGCACCAATGACGTCCCCCGCTCCGCGATAGAATACTTCGGTTTCTTTCCAATCTCCTTTTTCCAACCCCTCAAGAGAATATTCAATCGTTGCATTCACTCCAGGATCTAAAGTTTCAATCTTCCAAGCCCACAACCCACTCGCTTCTTTTCTCCCACCTCTATCATTATCCGTCATGGTTGACTTACCTTCTGGCCATTGGGCTAAGATGGTGTAAGAACGAGGCCTTGCAGTATAATTCTGCAATTTCAATTGCACCTTGGTCAGCCCAGTTTCCTTATCCCACCAAGTCTTTTCATCTAGGATTACAGCATTCATTATCTTGGTTATTGAACGGGCAAGATCGGGGTGTGGTTTGTCTAAAATTGCAGCAGACTTTTCTGCAATTGCTGGCAAAATGTCATTGATTAATTCGAATTTTTCCCTTACCTTTGCCATCTTCTTTCTTTTTTCAAGGTGTCTTCTGAGACCACGACCCAGATCAAGTGCAGCCTTTCTGATTTCATTGAATACTTCTTCATTATCTGCCAGTGCTTCTTTTGCTTCGCTGGTAAATTGAACATTAGTGCTGGCGAGATGAATCAAAATTGCAGCTGGGCCCTTAGGTACCCCCTTTCCCCCCGATTGTTCCAACCCGTATTGCCGCCAATCAACGGACTCAATGGATTTCGTGAGCAGACATCCTCCTTGCTGATACATTAGGGGAACACGATTAGCGAATCTGAGAACTTCAACCGCATTATCAGCCTGCATCCCTCCTCCGAAGATTAGCCCGACCTCGACCTGGAAGGGGTTACCCTGACTTACCATTGGTTGCCTTGTCAATGTGGTAACAAATCTCGAATCTATGGTCTTCGACAAACCCTTTTTGATCAACAATTCTTCGATTGGAGATAAGCAATTAACAGGTGGAGGGTAAAGACGCGCGGGTAGAAGATTCACGCGCGGGTCCCATTCATGGCGTACATATTTTGCCCATTTCTTTGCAGCATCCTCATCATATGGCCCAACGCCGATTTTCTTCTGCATCCAAGCCAACATATCTTCCAGACTTTCATCGCAATACCAATCAGTTCTTTCCTTAACTATCGACACTGTATCCGAAAGCATCTTGCCATTCAGCGCAGAAACCAAATCGCGCTCTAATTGTTTGGCAATCCGCTCTCCCGGTTTACAAGCACGCCCCCTCTTCTCCAGATACTTATGTCTGCCATCGACCACCATGTAGCGGCGAAGATATCCCCTTTCTCCATTGAATGCTTCTAGCAAGGCTTTGATGCCATCCGGCTTAATCAGATTGGGCTTCCGTTTATGTTCTAGACCAGACAATTCGCACAATTCAGGCACAGACCCGGTTTTACTAACTCCACTGAACTCATTTTGCAGGAATTTTTGCAATGTGGGCTCGTTAGTTTCCCTCAACATTCGTTGTAGTTGTCCAAGTTCAATTCCTTGCGGATGTGGCTTGATAGCATCCACTATTTTCGGCAGTTTTTCGGTTGCGCGCGGGAAGTGGTGTTTTTCACCGTCAGGATCGATAAGAATAATGTCAGCATGTGGGTTTACAATAGAGGTCATACGCAAATACTGGAATACAGATTGTTTACCGCGCTGATATTTTGCTTTCATTTGAGTAGTAATGCTCAATCCATGCTCCTTATCTCGTCCATCAGACCATGTTGAAGCAATTCTATCTTCGTTTGATTTCGTTGCTCTATTCTTTCTCGTATCTATACCGATACTGAGAGTTGCGGCGGTTGCCTCACTCTTGATTTTGGAAATTATATGAGTAGGCTTTCCAGTAGTTAACTGGCTGTACATAACAACTCCAGTTATTCCAATACCTTGCTGTCCACGAGTTTGACGAATTGAGTGGAACCGGCTTCCAAATAGTAGCCTACCAAAGGCCTTCTCAAGAGAGGCTCTAGGAATTCCAGGGCCATTATCTTCCACAGCCAACTCCAAGACATCCTTCTCTCCTTTCACCTTTGAAATACGGATAATCATATCCGGTAGGATACGCGCTTCTTCTGCAGCATCGAGAGAGTTGTCCACTGCTTCCTTTACTGCAGTGATGATAGAACGAGGCAGGGTATCGAAACCGAGGAAATGCTTGTTCTTTTCAAAAAATTCAGAGATTGAAATCTGTTTCTGTTTGTCAGCCATTTTTTGTGCGATACTCATTTCTCTCACCCCCGCCTCTGGTCCTCCTCTGTCCGGATGACTTCGGGCCAGCAGACGCGGGCTTTCGGCTCGCCCACCATTCTAAAGGTATGACGGAGGTCAAGCGGTGTAGCAAGCGTTTATTCTTCAGAAATTTCTGAGCCATTATCGATATTCAGATGCTTCATTGTCAGATTCCTAAGGTGAACAATCATTCCTACTGTGATTAATGCCGAAATGATGATCGCCAACCAATAGCTCACTGAACCGCCTTCTTTAGCGGCATCAGCGATCTCATCCGCTTGACTTCCCCACCAAGCGTAGAGTAAGCCGGGAACGATCATACCCATATTCCCAATCAAATAATCCTTCATTTTCAGCCGCGTTGTACCAAGGCCGTAATTCAATCCAGCATATGGAATAATCAGACTCATTCTAGTTAGCCACACAGTTACCCAGCCATCTTCAACAATCGCCCTTTCTACACTAGACATCATGCGGCTGCTTTGCATTTTTTGTTGGGCCCATGGCCCCAACATTTTCCTTGCTAGAATGAAGGGCAGAATCGCGCCAACCATCGCGCCAACCCAGGCGATTGCCCACCCTATCCAGAAACCGAACAGCATCCCAGCAACGAATTTGTGAAAACTTGCTGGTATCAACAACAAACCCATTGGAATGTACAGAAGAAAGAAAATCACCATCCCGAACCAACCTGCATCAACAAACCAATCTAGGCGGGTGATTAGAGGCTGAAGCAGAGTTTGTGTAAGTAATATCGTCAAAGCGATACCGGTTATGGTACCAATTACTGTTAGACCAGCAACTTTCTTCGTCATCAACTCACTTCAGTGAAACAGATCTTCTCGCCATGCTGTAATCTTTCCAGTAAAGGCACTAGCCATTACCGTGAGAGGGCTTGCGAGATACAATTTACCAGGCCCCGAACGTCCTTGGAAATTACGATTTATTGCAGATACAGTAACTTGGCTTTCTAATTCAGATACACCAGGTCCAGCACCAATACAGGCGCCACAACCAGGATCAATCATTTTCACACCAGCGCGTTCAAACAAGTCGCACCACCCCTTTCGCTCGGCTAAATCTTTGACCGCCTTGGAACCAAATTGGATGTAACAATCAACATCATTTGAGATGGTTAGCCCCGCATTCAGCGCTGCCTCGGTTACCATTGCGTAGTATGCAAAGTCGTCTTCCTTCCCAGCAGTACAGGAACCAGCGTATGCAATGTCAATTTTCACATCTCCCAATTCTTCAATATATGCGCCATTAGTAGGGTCGGAAGGAATGCCAGCATCAGGATTTCCAGGGTGCGCCACCATTGGTCGAATTTCTGATAGATCGATTACGTGTACCCCTCCATGATAGACAGCCCCCTCATCTGGGAGAATGAAAGCAGATCTCACTTCTTCTTCAGTCAAATCATTGCGGCGTTCTAACAACCACTCTACAGTCAGATTATCTGGCTCACAGATTCCAGTTTTTGCTGAACACTCTGTGGCCATATTGCATAGTGTAGCACGTTCGTCCATCGACAACGAGGCTAAGCCCGGACCGCCGAATTCCATCGAACGATCAAGAGTATCAGATTTGGCAGCATATTTCCATAAGATGTGTAGAATAACGTCTTTCGCTGTACAGCCGGAATCCAATTTCCCAACCAACTCAAAACGAATACTTTCTGGAACTTTGACAAATGCAAACTGGTTGTGGACCAAGTTGGCATATTCAGTAGAACCTACCCCGTAAGTCAATGCATTGCTAGCCCCACCCATACAAGTATGGCTATCCGTTGCTTGGATGAAATCCCCTACATCTATGAATTCTTCACGCGCAACTTGGTGACAAATCCCCGGACTGATTCCATCAACAGCAGAATAATCTCTCACCCCCGTATGTTGTTGGAACGCAACCTGCAAGTCTCGAAGAGCCTGAATTTTACTCTCAAATTTAGCAAACCGCGCAACCCCAGTTGCATACAATAAGTGGTCTTCAAAGACGGCAAATTTCGGAGGATTTGGCAAAGCGTAGCTCTCTCCATATTCGTCAGCCAAGAAATTGTGCACTTGGGCGGTAGTAAATTCGTGAGAATATCCACCATCTACCTGCGCCAATACGGCATCACCAGGTTTGACATACCCCTTCATTCCATTATTACCAACTAATTTGTTTGAGATTATTTTTTCAGCCATAGTCATTGCTAGGGGGTCGCTATTTACAGAAGGAAGGCTAATTTCACCAGATTTCAATCGCTTGGCAAAGGGAAAAATTCCACCATTTTCAATGATCAGTTTAGTAACAGGGTCGTATTTGGCGGTAAATTCAGCTAAGTCGATAGCCTCGCCGTTCTGCAACCGAATCAACATCTCATGATTGCCCATCAGTTGTCCAAGATTGATATTGTTCCTTTCATGAATTGGAGCGAATGAAGCAGCGATGACCACTCTTATCCCGCTCCATTTTTCACACTGCGCAGCGGT
>DAWL01000161.1:13051-19934 GCA_002505935.1 Euryarchaeota archaeon UBA226
TTCGTTGAATACACGAATCCCATCTTGCATCAACCCCGCGTAAGCATTTTTCGAAATCTCATCAGGATCGTGATCGAAACAAACCCAAGCGGGCGTCATAACATCAGTGTTGATGTCATCCAACAAATCAGATATCTCAAGGTCTTCCATCTTCAATTGAAGACCTTCGTATAGTTGCTTACGGATGAGGTTTAGATCCTTGGTCAAAAACAAAACTTTCGACCCTTCATTCAACTGCACTTTTTGGGGCGGCCATTCCTCTTGCATCTCATCCCCCGGCAATGCCACGAGGCGTCCATATTTGACGGATTCCATTCAACAACCAACTCGTTGAAAAATCCAATTGTGCAAACCGTCAACCTTAAAAGTGGTTTGCGGATGGAATATAATACTTAGGTTAATTGTTATTCACCTTGAGGAGAGAGACATATGGAAGAGCAACAAGTTGAGGATATTGTAAAATGTCCAGATTGTGGAAGTAGATCGATCACTCGTGATGAGTCACGTGGAGAAGTAGTATGTGACGATTGTGGATTGGTCATTGAAGACAATGTCATTGATCAAGGTGCAGAATGGAGAGTATTCAGCCCCGAACAGGGAGACCAAAGGGCAAGAACAGGGGCTCCCATGACGGTCATGCTACATGACAAGGGATTGTCTACAGATATTGATTGGCAGAATAAGGACTATTCTGGTAAGACCATCAATAGTCGCTACAGATCTCAATTCTATCGAATGCGAAAGTGGCAGAAGAGAAGTAGGGTTTCTAATGCAACAGAGCGCAACCTTGCTATGGCATTGGCCGAATTGGATAGGATGGCAAGCAGATTGGATCTTCCAAAATCTGTCAGAGAGGCCGCTGCTGTGAATTATAAGAAAGCAGTCGAGAAGCGATTAATTCGTGGACGTTCAATTGAAGGTGTTGCAGCAGCAAGTCTGTATGCTGCTTGCCGCCAGTGCGGCGTTCCTAGAACGTTGGATGAGATTGGACAGGCTAGCCGTACTGGCCGCAAAGAAATCGGTAGAACATACCGTTTCATGGTACGCGAATTGAAGATGAAGATAATGCCAACAGGGCCTGAGGATTACATCTCAAGATTCTGTTCAGGATTGGGATTGGATTCAGAGGTTGAAGCCAAAGCGCATGAACTCATCAAGGCAGCACAAGAAAAGGAACTAACCAGCGGAAGAGGGCCTACGGGTATCGCTGCATCTATCATTTACATTGCAAGTGTTCTATGTGGTAAGCGCAGAACTCAGAGAGAAGTTGCAGAAGTTGCAGGAGTCACTGAGGTGACTATCAGGAACAGGTACAAAGAACTGATTCAGAATCTGAATATCGAGTTGGATATTTGATGCCATTAATGGATGCCAACAGCATCTTCATGGAATCATCTGAAACAACCAATCTTCACTCGTCGAGGAAGTCTAATGAAGGCCAAAAAAAGAGTTATCGATGCTGTAAGGGAAGTGGTTTTGACCAAATTGGTTGAAGCCATGGAACGCGGTTGTAAGATATGGCCTCTAGCTCCGCCTCCATTAATCGATGTTGATTTTCCACCGATTCATCCAGAGAGTCCTAAGACATTGATTGAACAGGCACATGGCTTCTTCCTCGCTGACAAAGGAGGTTTTGAACGCCACCTGAATGAAACCGTGGAACTTGTTGTTCCACATAGAATGAGTTTAACCGAAGATCCATTTGAACAACATGAAAAATGGTTGATGCGCAGATTGGATATAGTCGCTGAAAGAATTCTATTTGCAACATGTACATCTTGGTTGGCTCAATCTTTGGATGAAAACCTCCCAGACACAGATCGTTGGTGGTTGGCGTTTACTCTTCTCGATGGATTGAGTATTCAGAGTCATGGGCAAGCCGTACATCAGGGATATCATTTGTTGGAATCAATTGCATTGGCACAAAGGCCAGGGACCTGGCATAGTCAGCCTGAAGCGGGCCCCCATCAAATTGGATGGGACCCCCACTCAGTGACTCCAAAGACCGACATTATTGCACATGCTGATGGTTGTTTTTCAGCGAGCGAGTTGTTAAGGAGGTTAGAGGAAGGTGACGAAGAGCGTAGATTATTGTTAACAGGATGGATAGGGTTGTTGTTGGAGAGAAAGGAATTATTCTCCCCCCTCAATATTGGTGAAATCATTTTGCGAAGAACGAGTGACCCTTCTCCCCGGGTGGCTGCGGCTCTAGTTCCGAACCTTGCTAGATTAGTTGATGCTGATGGGGAGACCGGCAGAGAAGCCCTGAAGAGATTGAGTACAAGAGACGAGGACCTGGTTAAGCGAGCACTTGCTGATGTATTGACGAGGATGTTTAGGCGCATCGGTTGGGATGCAGTGCCTTATCTTGAAGACATGTTGAAGAGTAAAGATGAGAATGTTCTGGCCGCTGCATCAGTTACAGCTGGCGATTTGAGGTTCTTGGATGAACAGAAATTCACTGATATGTTGCAACAACTTTCCAAACACGATTTACCTATAGTGAGAAGAAACCTTGTGCCCCATTTACGCGAGTATATGCGCATTCATCCTGATGATGACAAAGGTGTTATCGCAGCACTATGGATCGATGGAGATGAAGTCGTAGCAGCAAGGTTGAGGGAATTACTAATGCGTTTGGAAGAAGTAGATCCGACCTCATTTTCAAGATATCTCAATAGGTTGCGCAGCGAATCTAATGAAGCATTAGATCGACTATTTGAGATTCTAAAGATACGCAAACCAGAAGTTTGTGAAAAGTGGAGACAACATCTCGAAGAAGGAACCCCTCCTCCGGCAGAAACTCCAGTAATCGTAGAATCAAAACCCTCTACCAGCAATCTTGAAATCGAGTTACCCGAATTGACCGATGCATTGAGCATTCTTGATTCTGAAGAGTAATCAAACTTGAATCGAGAGCAGGTCGTACCCTTCCTGCATCCAATGGTACCCTTTCACTACCCATGCAATTAAGTCATCAACTTCTTTTTCAGAAAGCCCAACTTTAGTTGCCACTTCAACCAATCTGGCTCTTTCTACATCACTAACATCTCTATCCGCCAAAGCCATCAAGCAAGCATCTCGAAGCGCGAGTTTGATTCCCCGCGCATCCATTCCGTTGAAACATTCTTCCATAGAAGGAGTGTCGATAAGCGCCTCTCTCAACTGTTCTTTGCGTTGTGGACTTAGTAGCCCCGCTCCCAACCTCTGTTCAAAGAACGCCAACTCATCACGCTCAACGCGCCCGTCAACGGCGGCAAGATGGGCCAACAATCTAGCATGTCCCCAGCGTTGTTCAGGGTCTAGATGGTGCAATATATCGTGAAGCATGGCGCGTGATGGTGGTTTTAGAATTGAACCTTCTGATACACAACCGATATTGGTTCAAACCCCTTCACATAAGCATGAGCGGTAGATTGAGCGGCACCCTACTCGTGTTTTTGTTAATGGTTGTACCATTTCTTCCTTTGGTTGAAGCGGGGGGGGGGAGGCTCCGAGTACCTCTTCATTGGAAGCCCGAGAAATCTCCGTATCTTTCAATTCTAATGAGTCGACGACCATCTTTTGGAAAAACCTTGAGACTAATGATTACATTTTGCTAGACACTCTCAATGAGTCCACGTATGAGATTTACAGATCAACTTCTCCATTAAATTCTAGCAACTTAGCATCGATGACACCAATTGCAGATGGGATAGAGGCCTGTTTGGGCGAAGATGACTATTCAACTTGTTCTGGCAAGTCTCACGAATATGTATGGCAATCCCCTCCTGGTACCGAAGGAACCTACTATTATGGAGTGGTGACAAATTTACCGAATGGGAGCACAATCGCAGATCTCAACTCAGGACATAGTCAGAGCACGGGGCTATGGGAAGATGTACACCCCATATGGGCTCCGCTGAGAGTTTCGGCGGAATATGATCCTGCAAACAGTTCTACCAGTATTCATTGGGTTAATGCAGACGAAGTGGGATTAGACGTTCCTTCAAACAGAACGATTTGGGTATGGAGGCATTTAGTACCAATAGCGGGAAACAATTGGGATGAAATAGATTCAAGCATTGTAGCAACCCTTAGCCACAATGCAACTTCATTTGTTCATCAGCACATTGGTGAAATTGAAGAAGAGGCGTATTATTCAGTAACTTATCGATATGACACTTGGGAAGATTCGAGATTCATAGGCACTAATACTCTGCTTGAACCAATAAGGGAAGACAACGTAGCCCCAGAGTTATTTGGCCAACTTCAAGCCACATTTAATCCCACATTAGGGGCTACCAACTTGTCTTGGGATGGAGGAGTTCTAGAAGAGAATTTCACGATTCAAGTTTGGCGTTCGAGTTCAGAATTTTCTTCATTAACTCAGAATGGAGTGGAGTTGTTGGCTGAATTACCGTACAATACAACAACTTACGTCCATCACCTTGTGCCAGAAAGCAATGGGGAGTTCTGGTATGCGATAACACTCAAGGACGAAGTCGGCAACAGAATTTCCGACTTGAATTCCGCAAACCCGATTGCCGGCCCAATTCATGAAACAAATATTGGAACGATTTTAACCGTCCCCTCAGGACTGGTTGTAGAGAGCAAATCTTCCGCTTTGACTACAATTTCTTGGGAGCCAGTTCCATATGTAACCGATGCGATCTATGATGTATGGATGAGTACATTAGGAGAGGTTACAGAATCATGTTTGAATTCCACCTGTTCCAAGGTTGTCAGCACTAACAGTACCACGGCCGAGAATGCCATTTCGATTGGCATCGAAAGAGATACTTGGTATGCAGTTACGGTTGTTGCGACATGGGCACAATCAACAACACCATATCAAAGCAATTTGTTAATTTCTGGAAGAAATACCATCAGTTCAAGCATACGCGAAGATACAAAATCTCCATCCCAAGTTAATGATTTCAGTGCAACTTTTGATGGCTCGACAAGAACGGTTTCATTTACATGGAGCGCTGTAGAAGAGAACTCCACCTATCAGATATGGAGAAAGGCTGGTGATTGGTCATCTCAGACAAATTGGGATCTCGAATCTAGTGGGTGGGAAGTTGTCAAGTCCACATCAGGTAGCTCTCAAGCAATTAGCACCAACTACACACTCCCATCTGCTAATACTGATTTAACAGCGACTTATGCAGTTAGCGTTTCGGACCAGGCGGGTAATAGCGACCTCAATTTGAACCCCGGAGCGGTAATCTTGGTGGATGAAGATATGTTGACACCATCTCTATTGCTGGGGATTGTAACCAATGAATCCGAAACCCCACTTGAACAAACTTGGTTGACTAATGGAATGACTACTGCCTTTGATGGAGTACCTGTTGGAATGTCTCATCTTACCATACGAGGTGGTGAACAACTATCTGAGGTGTCTTGTAGGTTATTAGGCAACCAATCAGAACAAACTTCACCATATTATTCAGCAGAACTCGAAGTTGCAACTTGGAAATGCGAACTTGATTTGACAGCGGCTTCTATGACAATGGAAATCAAAGCCTTGGACACAGCAGGCAATCCATCCTACGTCGTATTGACGCTCAAATCTGTTAGTGAACAGTCCCTGCCTCAATCCGTGGATGATTCACATGATGATTTGAACGATGGCGGAATAAAAGAATCGACTTCTTCAGAATTAGAGTCGGAGAACAATCTTCTAAGAATGGGTTTCTTGGTACTAGCGGTTTTATTGTTCATTGTAGTCATACTGATGTTAGTCAAAAATAGAGAACCAAAAACACCAGAAGGGCTTCCAAGTAAGGCCGAAGACCGATGGGTGGATAGGTTCGTTGGCTAGAGGAATTGTGCGAGATGTTTCAAAATGGTAACAGTTCCGCAGTCCGTGTCAAGTGCAAGAAATGACGAACCTCCTGCATGGAGGAGCTTATTGGCGATTGGAGTATTATTACTCGTTCAGACATTTTTCACTATTGATTGGCCCGGCCCTTGGCAGCCTACATTCACTACTGGCGCATTGGGATTGTTAGGTATTGCATTGATCTATCTAGCGTGGTTCAGGCGCACCTTTTCTCGTAAAGGTATTATTCCAACAACAAACCTTTGGAGTAACCCCTCAAGCAGCATACCTGCGACTGGAATTTGTGGTATAGTTTTCATTTTTTTTGGGTGGTTATTCGGAGGGCCCTTCTCTGCCCATTTCCCCGCTCCCGCAGGCATGGTTCTCTTTTTGATTGGAATGCTAACAATTTTGGTTGCAGTATATGCAGCCTTGGTTCTTTTAGGTCCATTGAAGGATTTAGTGGATGAAGAGGAATAATCAGCGCTGACCTGGCTTCCAGAATTCCAACGGTATAGGAGTAGATTCTGACGCCGCCCTATTTGCTAAATGATCTGCTCTCTCATTCCATCGATGCCCTCGGTGGGCCTTTACGTGCTCCCAAGCCAAATCTCTGATTGCCGAAACCTCGTTCCATGCGTCTCGCAGGCGTTTGACCAATTCTAGATTGGCTTTAGCCTTCCAACTTCCATCAGCAAGGTTTCCGGCATAAGTGGAATCTGTTCTAATTAATGCTCTTTCACTCCCACCTTCAATCAATAACCACCTTAATCCCATTATCATTGCAGTTAGTTCAGCAGTATTGTTTGATCCAACTTCTGCTCCTAACCATTCTTCCTCACCTGCTTGGGTAATGACCTTTCCAAAATCTTCGTCAACAACCTCACCACTTCCCCTACCGAGGCCGGAATCACCTGTGATTACAACGACTCCCCATCCAGCAGGAGTGTCTTCTGTGACATTTTGATTATCTAGGCATGAACCATCGACGTAAATGGTAAATCGTGGTCTTGAGGACACACCCTCCCCTCATTCATCCAACATAGATAGATATTCAGAAGCGCTCATCAACCC
>DAWL01000145.1:0-433 GCA_002505935.1 Euryarchaeota archaeon UBA226
TGTCAAATTCGTAGAATGCACGATCACGAACCTAGTCTTGAAGACCTATTTATCGTAATCATGGAAAGGCTGGGATATGAAGTCAAGAGTTCAAAGGATCTGTTGAGCAACACTCCCAGTGGACGCAAGGTTGACGCTCCAGAGGAGGTGAGCATTTGAGCACCGAAGTGGATGCTGAATTTCTTGGAGAAGAAGGTCAGGCGGTGTCTGGAACTTCACGCATGGAAGCGGCTTATGGCTCAGGGGATGGCGATGAGGAACTGACCGCCCAAGTAGCACAATCCGGAGTTGTTGCAGGTACAATATTCGATACTTCATACCGTCCTTGGAGAGGAGAATTGAATCCTCGTTGGATGCGAAACTGGTCTATCCTGAGACATCATTTGCTTGGCTTCGTCAAGAAGGGCCATAGGCCTTGGAGCATCTGGATGAA
>DAWL01000145.1:815-1830 GCA_002505935.1 Euryarchaeota archaeon UBA226
ACGATATTCGGAGACACAGACCTGTACCGCATGTTTGGAGTGAGTAGGGGTAATCTGTACGGACACGTCTTGGGCTTTTTCCCGCGCAATGCAATATGTTTCCCATTAATCGCCGCCTTGCTTATTGGAGGAATGATTTCTGAGGACAGAAGGCATGGAACTAGTGCAATCTACTTCTCAAGGCCCATTGAAAGAAGGGATTACGTAGCGATGAAATTTCTTACCGTCGCATTGGTTTTGACACTAATTATCGTTGGAACTCTAGCTCTTTACTACCTAGGCGATATTCTGTTGCGCGGCGAGGGATGGTCATGGTTGCTCGATACTTTTCCATTATTCTTGGGAGCCGCTTTGGCAGGGCTAATACTGGTATTCACCTACACTAGTATTGGATTGGCACTTTCCAGTGTCAGCCAAGGCAGGTTCTTTCCCGCTATCGCATTTCTAGCAATTATTCTCGGCAGCAAATTGTTGGCTTTCTTAATCTGGAATCTTTTCGACCGCAGCGTCATCTATCTGATCTCACCCTATGACAATGTTGCCCATATTGGTCAAGCGATGCTCGGCCTCTCTTCCGACTACAGCCACCCATGGACTTGGAGCCTATTTGCGGTATTGGTAATCAACGCCATCTCCCTCTACATTTTGACCTCAAGGGTATCTTCGATGGAGGTGACTAGAGAATGATACCCGATATGAGTCAACGCGGAGGGGAACCTCAGTCAGTCGATGCTGCGTCTGCAGGCGCCCCAACAATTCTTCTAGACCACGTCAGCAAATGGTATGGTTCCATTGTGGGTTTGAACGATGTAAGTATCGCAATCAGTGGAGGAGTCACTGGGATTCTAGGAATGAATGGAGCTGGAAAATCAACCCTGTTCAAACTCTTGACTGGAAAACTGAAACCTAGCCAAGGAACAGTTAGATTGTTTGGAATAGACCCTTGGCAAAGCACCTCGCCTTTCGGACGTATCGGCTACGTCTCAGAATCCGAGAAAATGTACGACTGGATGAC
>DAWL01000145.1:2208-5600 GCA_002505935.1 Euryarchaeota archaeon UBA226
AGGAATCTGAGAGAGTTATTGAATTCGTAGGCATGAGCGATGCGATGAACAAACGCATCGGCAAATACAGCAAAGGTATGAGACAGAGAATAAAGATCGCACACGCTTTGGTGAATGATCCTGAATTAATCGTTCTCGATGAACCGCTACAGGGGTGCGACCCTCTTGCTAGAACCACCATCATGAATGTCATTCGCGAACTTGGAGCCCAAGGTAGAACCGTGCTGGTCAGTAGCCATATCCTACAAGAGATTGAAAGAATCACAGAACAGATAGTAATCTTGCATCGCGGTAGATTGTTGGCGCTTGGAAATTTACACGCCATTCGTTCAATGCTTGACGAGCACCCACATTCCATTCGATTAACCTGCGAAGACCCTCGCGAAATTTCGTCCCATCTCGTTTCTGAAGAGCAAGTATTTGGCTTACAATTCGAGAGTTCAGAGAACCTTACAATCAAGACTAGAGATTTAGGTAAGATGCATGCGAAGTTACCTTCTCTCATCAAAAAGAGTGGGGTAAGAGTAACCGGTATCGAAAACCCTGACGATAATCTGGAATCTATTCTGCAATATTTGACAGGGGGAGAATCCTGATGGCTGCTAAGGATTCGAGATTCGCAGGAATCGATCGCAAAGCATCTGCTTTGGCTGAATTCACTATTCGCCAATATCGTACCAAACTCTCGACATGGGTGGTTCTCGGTGTTGGACTAATGGCGACATTGATGGTACTCCTCTTCCATATAGATGCCCAAACCACCACGATAGATGCCATAGACAACGATTTTGATTCATATGATTTCGATGGAGATGGGTATCCGAATGGTCAGGAATTGAAGTATCAAACCAACCCTCGAGATGACCTCGATCACCCGGGTTTACTTCCTGGAAACATACAACCAGATGACCCTTCGAAATACGTTAACGAAGATGACTTCGATTGGCAAGTCGATTCCTCGGTAGTTCAACACGTCGGGTTGGATGATGATGGCGACTGTTTGCAACCAGAAGCGGGAGGTATGGTCACAGATAGCCAGAAAGATAGCAATGATGATGGTCAAGTCTGTACGATTAGACTGGTATGGTCAGATATTGAGAACCGATATGTGATTTCAAAGGATAACGGCGTAGATGAGGATCCTGATGAAAATGAGTATTATCACGAAGCCATTCACCGTTCATTCGTCATCGGTTTCGGAAAGGTGGGTTTCGTCCTACTTATCGGGATATTCTTGCCGTTGTTCTTAGCCAGCGGCCTAATCAGACAAGAGATTGAAAACGATACGATGCATTATCTGGTCGGTAAGCCCATTCACAGAGTTGAAATCCTAATCTACAGGTTGTTAGGTTTCCTTGCAATTGGACTGCCATACATTGCGATCATAGTTCTGATTACCGCTATTGTGGTTGGACTAACTGCCCCCGGTGATTCATTCTTCAGAATGAAAGATCTCGGTATTTGGCTGGGGGTAATTCTGGCTGCTTGGCTGATGTTACTTGTCTATGGTGCCCTATTCATGGTCTTTGGAATGATTCACAGATTGGGGATGATCGCCGGCATTGTGCTAGGAGTTTGGGAATTTGTCATTGCTATGATTACTCTGGCAGATCCCTCTTTGATGATCGCCAGACTCTCTGTGGTATTCTGGGGGATGACCATTGTCGATGCTTGTGCAATGATGGTATATCCGGATACACCTGTTCTGTTAGCGCAAGGTCGTTCTATGAGCAGCAGAACAGAATGGAGTCTTGAAACCGGACTCTTGTCTACTCCCGGCAGACTACCCGGAACGGGAGCCCTGAACTCATTCTGGAATGAGGTCACTTTAGCAGGCCTATCCCCGTTCATGACTCTGATTCTCGCTAGTTTTGTACTCCTGCTCCTAGCAGCGATTGTCATCTTCGTAGGCCAAGCCATCTTCAAGGGTAAGGAAATTTCCTAGTGATGAATATGCAGAGTTTTCAAGGCCCTCTATCTGATCTGTGGAAGATACAGACTGAAGACTCCATTCAAAGACTTACTTGGCAATGGTGGTGGTGGTTGGTCATGTTAGATGCTGAAGAGGTTGAAGGCGGGAGACAATTGATGGTATTGTGGTCAACGAAAGATACCAAGCACATAGATGTCAACGGCATGGCATGGCAAAGTCAAGGAAGACCTAGACAAGAAGGCGAAGCATGCGTTCTATCCGGCATGGTTGCAGCGTGGTGGTGGGACGGAGAGAAAATGTTGGAGCCACTAAGACTCCAGGATTGCAGAATGGCCATAGTCGGCTCAAAAAATGGTGCAACCGAGGAGAAAAATGGCTGCAGCGGAGCTGTGATTCCACTTACCGATGAAGACCTCTCGATGGGCTTAGATGCTGAAAACAACAGGTTCTGGCTCAACATGAAGAATACAGAAATCGAAGGCCCTGAATCATTTGAAGTTGAGATGATGCCTTGGCACCCTGCCGTCTCTACTCTGCGAAGTGCCAGCAAAGAATATGGCAAAGGCATGGGTTACAGCATCAATAGATTGCATGGATGTAGAGCAAAAGCAATGATTGATGGCAACATGCACGAAGGTACGGCATATCTGCAACGCGTAAAGGTACAGGCACCCGCAGTTCCTTGGTATTGGGGAATGCTTCACTTCTCAGATGGAACCTATCTCGACTGGTTCTTACCGCATGTTTCGATGTCGATGAGTTCGCGAACAGACAGGCCGTGGCCATTGAGACATTTGGCACATATCCCATTGTCTCAGGGCGGAATCTGGCACGACAAGGAAAGAGGACGTAGTGAGCGTTTCAACAAATGCAGAGTAAGACTACTACCCAGTCCCTCAACCGAAGGAGAAGGGGGGCATAGTCCGCACGCACCATTACCATGTTTTGAAGTGGAATTGAACAATGGTAGAACGCGCATTCGTTTGCGCGCTCGAGCAGTCTCCCGCGCTCATTTCAGATTCGATCAACCAACTAGAGGAGGGATGGTCAGCCACCTAACTTACAATGAATATCCATTGAAGGTGGAAAAACTCATCGTAGAGGATGAAAAGGGCCGTAGAGATCTGACAAATTGGGATTGGGTTATGGGCAACGGTGAGCATAGTTGGGGCCTTCTACACTGAAAAACAGCGCTTTGCCTACAAAACCTTCATCAGCGGACAGGACGGGTTGCCCCGCAGGTGAACACCATGAGCGAGGAAGAGGCAGCGGCCGAAGAGGCCAGCGAAGAAGTCGAACAAGCGGCCGAAGAGGCACCGGCTAGAGTCGATAAGAAAGACGAACTCACAGAAGTAATGGGACCATTATTTGGCCTAGTCAGTGGAGAGAAACTGAATCATGTAGTGAAGCCAACTATCTTCGCATTCTGGAGCATGTATATGCTTGGAATTGTGGTATT
>DAWL01000084.1 GCA_002505935.1 Euryarchaeota archaeon UBA226
GATCAGTGGCAGCATTATGGTTGGACCTGGCTTGAACAGCAGGGGCGTGCCTGATTGTCAGATGAACTTCCGGGACTAAAGATGACCACTCTGCACGAACGCATGGTGCACATGGTCAGGCAGTTGGATATTCCAGTTCTTGAAGCCAGTTTGGTTGTTTCAAAATATACGCGCATTCTTCTGGAAGCATTACAGAACCAAGCCGAAAATAATGGAGAGAGAATACCAGAGGAGTTGACAGAGCCTTTACCAATCGAGTTGGCAGAACCTGATGAACAGGCAATGAAGGACTTCGATTTAGACCGACTCTTGGAGGTTGTCGATGAACAACGTATGGATATTCTTGATACCTTGATTCGTAATACCATAAACGAGGAAGAAATTACCCATGCGGATTCTTTGTTTGTCATGCGCACTTGGGAAAGGGATCTGAGGCAGATGTTGTCACAGGTAAAGAGCCCGGGGCAATTGTTTTCTCCAATGCAAATTCCTGAAGACCACTAAACAGTCTCCACACAGGTTGAATAGTGATTGTTTCTTGCCCGATACATGCAATCCCGATTGTTTGCTATGCTCACAGTCTTCTTGCTGAGCGGTTTGAGCGGCTGCTTTGGAGGTAGCGGCGATGGAATTTTCGGCGATGGTGAAGAGCTGTATGGAGTGCCAGGTGGATTGACTTTGGCTTGCTTGAGATCTGATGGTTTCGACAGCATGGTGGTAGAGATTGATTATTCCACAGGATACCAACCTGATTCCAGTACTGTTTCAACCTTGAAAACACGTCTGCAGCAGGTTTGTGACAAACCGGGGGGAATCGACATTGAATTGACGGAGACTAATTTTGACCACCAAGGAAGTTGGAGTGCAGATGATGTCAGAGAAATCGGTAGAGATACTAGAGAAGGAGTTCCACAAGATGGCAACGTTTTGCGATGGCATTTGTTGTTCCCAAGCGGTTCATACGAGAATGATGGTGTGCTCGGAGTAGCAGTCGATGCTTCAACTGCAGCGGTGTTTCTCGATGATGTAAGGGAGGCAGAACATTGGTCAACAAGGCCCAGTGCTGAGCAGATAGAGGAGGCTGTTACTGTTCATGAAGTAGGGCACTTGTTAGGACTGGTAAATTTGGTATATCAATCCCCACGGCCCCATGAAGATCCAGACCACCCAGGTCATTCGAACAATGAAGATAGTGTCATGTATTGGGCAGTAGAGTCTGGCGATATTAGTAGTTTCATCAGCAATGATGTTCCAGATGAATTTGATGCTGATGATTTGGCAGACCTTGCAGATTTAGCATCGGGTGAGTTAGTAGCTAGCGATCAATTGTGGCCATAATCAGATTCCAAGACGCTTGTTTCGAATCGTCGCAACCCTATTGCTTGAGACTTGCCAAGCATCTACTAGGGACCAAAGATAGATTCCGAACCAAAGAATCACAGTGAAGGCAAGAGGAATCTGAAGCAGGGTCCAATCTCCAGCCTTGCGATGTTGTCGGTTGAAGTGCTGTCCGAGAAACAAGAGCGGGATTGCCGCGAGAAGAACTGCGACAAGGGGGCGAATTGAACCCCACAAGCCGACTCCGGCTGTTAGTTCTCTCCAGATGACTTTGCGTAGGCCGATTTTTTTCTTGGGCTGTACCACAAGTTGGACTACAATCTCTTCTTCGCTCATTCCAACACTACCATTGTCGTTCATCAATCGTACATATTGACTACGCCGGTTTCCTTACCGGCTAATTTTTTCCACATCAGGCCTAGCAAAAACAGCGCTATAGCAAGAACTCCCACAACATACTCGAAAGGGACTCCTGTTCGGTTTTCTAAACCATGTTCTATGGTACTGAATCTCCAAGCCACTGTTCCCGCTAGTAAACCTGCTAATAGCAGAGTGTTAGATCTTCGCCTGACTGCGGATTCTGACATATCGGCAACATCTTTTGGGGTCATCTGCATTCCCAACATCGCTCTAAGCCAAAGTGGCAATAGGCGCTTGAAATCGTTAATTGATTGAGAACAGAGCCACAAACCTATTCCGGGCCCTAGTAGCCACCAATCGACTTCTCCCCACAGCCAATTCAACGGATTGAACTCACTTTGCCAAATCGAGGATATTGCAAAGAATACCGAAACACCAGCGACCGAATATAGCATGACATCAGCAACGATTATTCCGAGGTCAGCAGCTTCTTCACCACTATCATCTCGGAAGTGAGAGTGCGAATGAGAAAGTGACATCTGCTCTAGTTCCCAGTCATTCATCGGTATTCTCTCGCGGTTATGGCATAATGCTCTTGTGGCTATCTTGAACCCAAGGCATGCGGTTGGGGGGCTATGCGTAGGGGGCGGATTCTAGTTACGGGCTATCCTCCATTTGCAGGAGGAACGCGGAATATCAGTCAGATATTGATTGAGAGTCTCGTCAACTCAGGATTCGAACGAATCGCAATACCTACGACTCCCCGTGTAAATGATGACGGCACTCCTTCACAGAAGAAGGAAGAGATGGAAGTGGAGTGGAGCACTCAGTTGTTATCATGTGATGAAGCGGGTTCTAGATGGACTGCAGAAAGGGTAACTTCTCTCGAATGCGATGCAATACTTCATCTTGGTCTTTGCAATACTTGTGAACAACCTAGATTGGAATCTGTTGCAAGGAATATTCTAGATATGCGTACTGAAGACAACTCTGGACGTTGCTTACAAGGAGAAAGTGTCATTTTGGATGGATTGGAACAAATTCAGAGCACTGCTCCTTTGAATCGTCTACCCATGGATGAATTGTGCATGATTTTGGAGGATTCCAATAATGCAGGCTCATTCGTATGCAACGAAACATATTACCGAACCTTGGATGCAATAGAAAAGAATGCTGTGCAAGATTCATTTGGACGCCCCTTGCCATGTTTGTTTCTTCATCTCCCTGATGCATATGGGGAGGGGATTGAGAAACAGTTAGCATTGGTAAAACAACTGTCTGCGTGGCTACTTACTCGTCCACGTATCACTGTAGCATGTTCTGTATTAGAGGATAAAGATGGGAGTCTAATCAGTTGTCGCAGATCTGCAGATCAAAGTTTTGCTGGAGCATGGGAGTTTCCTGGAGGAAAGGTCGAACGAGGCGAATCTCTACAAGAGGCTTTCATTAGAGAGTTGGATGAAGAATTGGAGGTTGTCATCGAGCCCTTGGCTGCGCTGGCTCAACATGTACACGTGATGCCAAACTTAGAGATTGAGTTACATGCATGGCATTGTAGGATAACGGATGGAGTCCCGAGATTGAATGTACATGATGCCATGCGGAAATTGAAGATTGATGAATTGTTGAATGTGGAATGGATCGATGCAGATTTGCCTATGATTGCTGAAATCCAGAAGGCTTTGAGCACTTCAGAAAATGCTGCGTGAAGTGCCGTCACCGGACATCCGATGTTCATCTCCGATGTTTCGGGGCACCATTTGTCTGCCTTGGTGCCAAGTTGCATCTTCCAACCACTTACCAAGATTCTCTCCAGATAATTTGATGCTGAAACTGCCCCCTAGTGGCTCTTCGTCGTTAACACAGAATGAGATTTTGTTTGCCATAGCCGCCTGCCGAGACAATTTGAATATCGTACTATCCTGATGCAAAGACTGACTCATCGCATCTAAAGCGGTGTCCAGTATTCTCTCCTCTGCCATCCTCTCAAGAATTGCGTCAAGGTTTAGATTTACGAAATCCCACTGCACCTTTCCTTTTGGCATAGGAAATGAACACGGTCTATCTTCCAACCCATCCACAACTACCTCTGGAAACAATTTTTGCAGCGAGTTGAAAACCTCTACAGGGTCATCGGCTCCAGACAAGATTGTGGAGCAACTGACCTGAATTGCCTCCTCCGGCATGCCTTGGGCATGACTGCGAGATAAATCAACAATGCTCTTGAAGGGGGGCAATATTCAGGTATTCGCCGCGTAGGGAAGCAACATGGAGGGCTCCGAGCGACCAATTGTGGTATCTGTCGTGCCAACCTATAACGAAGAGAAATGGATTGAACGTTGTCTTTCATCACTTCTTTCCCAAACCTATCCTTCAGATAGGCATAGAATTCACGTTGTCGATGGCGGTAGCACCGATTCAACCCTCGAAGTGGTACGTCGATTGAAGGATGATAATGATGGCCCACAGATAACTATCTTCGATAATCCTCAACGTAGAGTACCACATGCCCGAAACCTCAGTCTTGCAAACATGCAGGATGATGTAGAGTTGGTATTCGAAGTGAATGCGCACGGCTGGGTTCCAGAAGACCATCTTGAGAAAAGAGTGTCTGACATGCTTGAAATCGAGGCAGAACTAGGGTTTCACATAGCTGGAGTTGGATGCAGGGTCATGCCCTATGATGATGAAGATATGGGATTGTTTGCAAGATGGGTTGAGTCTACACTTTCTTGCCCTCTTGGCAGCGGGGGTGGCCAATTTGCTAGGTTTACTGGTAGACACCAACACAAGGTGCCCGCGTTTGTCATTCATAGAATGGAAGCGCTTCAGGATGCCCAAGGTTGGGATGAATCATTGCCGACCAATCAGGATTCTGATTTGAGCATGAGGTTGATCAAGAGGGGTTGGCAGTTGTGGCGTTCAGATGTCAGCCCATTCCATATGGTCAAGCGAAGAAGGCCCCTAGAATTTGTTCGCATGTGCAGAAGATATGGTTTTTGGAGAACTAAGACACTATTTCGACATGGAAGTCGTTTCAACATTCGGGAGTTTCTACCATTGCTTGGAGTCATTTTGACATTGGCGATGTTCTTTTCTGGTTTCCAATATTGGTTTGCCCCGCTGGCTGCTTATGGTTTGGCTCTAGTTCAAGTTGGTTTTATGGAGGCTATACGAAGTAAGGATATCTCACTGATTTTTGGTTTGCCGTTATTGCTGCCGATTCTACATACGATGTTCACTTTAGGACTGTTTGAGGGTTTGATTCGACGTAGTCTATCAATTGAAGACAGATGACTCAATTCTGTTCAGGTCACGACAACTTTGAACAGTATGATTGTGGGCGTATATGCATGGAACAGAGGAAGAACGAGTTGTTCGGACTGGTTATTCTACTTCTTCCGGCTTTCATAGTCTATCTTTTCTCAAGTATGATTGAACCCTTGCGACTGGCCTTTAGAGACCATGTTTGGGTACCATTTGTCGCATATGCTGCGGCATTGGTAATAGGGTGGTATCTCCGTAAGTCCTCTGGTGTTCTCAAAGATCATGAATGGCAGAGGGCCAAGGCGATGAAGGGCCTGAAGAAACACTATGACAAGGAAGAGAAGGGCATGTGGACAAAGGAGGCAGCGATGTCTACTGAACTTAGCCTTGAGGCTCAAGCAGCAATGCAGGGTAGTATTGGCAAATTGATGTCTGAACGAGTGACTGAGGAAATTCAGCGCAACCCCGAAACAGATGCCGAGGGGATCAAGATGTTGGTTGATTCAGACCATGTAGCAAAGGCTTCCAGAAGGGTTAGTGGAGATGAGAACTTCGATGATGAAGCGGTTGATTCCACTATTGGGGCCATCCGTAGACAAAGTACCATGGATCGTTTCTTTGATTGGATTGCCAAGAGGTTCAGGGACAAGGATGCAGCAGCCCAGAGGAGAGAAGCGAAGCAAACAGCATTGAGTGCTCGGGCTGCACAGGCTCCAGTACAGAACACCAATCTTGCAGAGGTTCACCAGAAGAATGAGGTGGCAAGGTTACAGGAAGCCGTGGAAGTGACTACCGTTTCAACTCCAGAGGTTTCTGCTTCTCAAGTAGTTACTAACCCTGCCTCAGAGGTTATCCAGGTCTCTCAAGTTTCGAGTTCACAATCCATTGAAGAGATGGCATCTATGACCGAGGGCTCTCAGGTGTCTCAATCGATGTCCCAAACCTCCAGTTCCTTTGCAGTACGGCGATGCCAGTGTGGACATGCAAACCCACCGGAAGAAAGATTCTGTGTTAATTGCGGTACTGAGTTATGATTCCGTAGCATCGTTCGGTTCATATGATGCCGTCTGCCCGAGCGCTTTGGAGGGATGACCTTGGTTGACAAGAGGGACTACTACGAAGTCTTGGGCGTTGACCGTTCGGCCGATGACAAGGAGTTGAAGAAGGCATTCCGCTCTTTGGCCAGAAGATATCATCCAGACAAGAATGATGATCCTGACGCAGACGAGAGATTCAAGGAGATTCAAGAGGCATATGCTGTATTATCGGATTCTCAGAAGCGTTCAACATACGATCGGTTCGGGCACAACCCACCTGGAGGTTCTCCATTTGGAACAGGTGGATTTTCAGGCTTCCGAATGAATTTTGACGATATCTTCTCAGGGGATCTCGGCGATTTGTTTGGATCTTTCTTCGGTGGTTCTAGACAAAGGCAGAGGGTGGCCCGCGGCCATGATGTGTTGCTCAGACACCATGTTTCCTTGCAGGCTATCTTTGATGGTTCGGAAGAAGAAGTAGAGATTGAATTGGCGAGGTCCTGTGAAACCTGTCAGGGAAGTGGTGCAGAAGACCCCACTTCGATTTCTACCTGCAATACTTGTGCCGGTAGGGGACAGGTAACAGTTCGTGAGCAAATGGGGCCATTCATCAATCAAACTACTAGGCCTTGTGCTGATTGTTCAGGCAGCGGTCAAGAACGAGGAGACCTTTGTACCGATTGTGATGGCAGTGGCCAAGTCCACAAGGAGCAGCGAATACGTTTCAATGTACCAACGGGTGCACTTGACGGCACGCGCTTGCGGATGAAGGGTAAGGGCGAACCGGCACCTTTTGGTCGCGGACAATCTGGAGATCTATTCATTGAGATTCGTGTAGAAGATCATCCTTGGTTTGAGCGGGACGGTCCTGATTTGCTGATGTCCCTACCGGTAGGTTACCCTGATTTAGTATTGGGGACTCAAGTTTCGATTCCACATATTGATGGTAAAGATTTGTCAATAAAAATCCCCGCTGGTTCCAGCTCTGGAAATACATTGGAGATTGCGGCAAGGGGTTTGCCATCCAGTAGGGGCAGGGGCCGCGGTAACGTGATTGTTCTACTCAAACTCTACGTTCCTCCAAAGTTGTCTGGAGCAAACAAGAAGGAACTTGCAAAACTACAGGAATCTTTGGGCCTAAATGATGTAGGAACATTGCAAGCCATCAAGGATGAAGCGAATCAAAGAAGGCGCAATTTGTAATCACTCTTCTTCTAGAGTAATTGATCGTGATGGTTTAGCAGCAGTAGGCTCTCCACCTACTAGGCCGGAGAGTGAGAGTTCAAGCCCTTCTCCTTGGCCGGACAATTCGACATGGAGGAATGTCTTGCTTCCCGCTGCAAGGGTATCGAGAAACAATTCGTCTTCTCTGAATAGTAACTTGGGTTGGCAGCGAAGAATTTTCCAGTGTTCACCAGAACTGGATTCAAAGCGTATTGCAGCAACTTCCCATTCATCATTGATGATATTGATTCCCAAGAGGATTGGCGTACCAGAACTCTTGCTAAGTTTGAGAGGTAATTTCCAAAGAACCAATTCGAGGTCATCTGTTCGATGTCTCAAATCAGGCTTACCCCACGTTTTGATACCAGTGTTCCATTCTAAACTAGCTATGGTTCGTAAACTGGTTTTCAGGTCCAGTCTTGCTTGTTTGACTTCTCCTTTTGCTAGTAGTTCTCTCAAAATAATCAATCTTTCTTTATCTGCGGCCAAACGTTCTGCTTGGCGCGCATGTGCTCTGTAATTCCATAATACCATCACCATCGGCATCAATAGCAACATGCCAAGGAACCAAAGTAGTGCTTCGCTGACATCGAAGACGAAATCCTCGGCCTCAAACCACGGTTCTTCCCCTTCTTCAGTTTGTATGTATTCAACTTGTATCGTCCATGGAATTGGTGTTTGGTTGAAGTCTCCCCATGACCAATTCGCCAAAGAATCAGTGATTTGCAAGCTCTTTATTCTGATTAAGTGGAGCCCTGGCCCAATTTCGAGTGAGGCTTCAGTTTGTTCTTCCGTGCCCTTTGGTGTGGTAGTATTGGAAACAATACTACGATCACCCCAATCCATTTCGATAATTTCGGCGCTAACCAGTTCATTGTCAGCAAACAACTTGACTCTGACCCTGAATCTACTCTCTTCCCAGCCTACCAGATTGATGAGGTATGTGTCACTTCCATCATAAATGGATGTAGTCAACCATCCTGAGTAAGAGTCCCCATCTTCCATAGGAAGGTCGTAGAAATTCTCTACTGCTACGCTTTGATTCCAAGGAATATTCCCAGGCGCATCGCTTTGCATTCCATAATCGGAATAAGTTTGGCGACTTGTTTCTAAAGCCCAGATTAGGGCTTGATTTGAAGTGAAAGTAAAGCGAAATAGTTCTGTGCTTTCAAGGCTCCAGAATTGCATATTTTCCTGTTTGTTGATTACTTGATATAATTCAATCATAGGAGTCAAGGAGACCCAGATTCCATCAACTAGTGCCTCGCAAGTCACATTCAACTCAGCAGTGCTTCTGAACACAAGATTCCATGCATTTAATCCACTTGCATTGATGATTAGAACATCTGTGTCATGATTGCCAAGAATCCCAGTATTGTTTGCCATTCCTTCATCATCTAATTCTTGTACAGTATTGGCTTCCCCTGTGCTTGGCCAATCTCCACTTTCAGTATCTGAAGATGCAGAGTGGTGTGCTATTCTCGCAGTGAAACTAACTTCGCTTTGGCTGCTATTTGCTACCAACCAATACTTACCTTCGTCAAGTCCTATCCAGATTCTTTGTTCCGATGAACCAGCTGAGGTATTGCTAGGGGTTGAAAGTTCTACAATCGAACTGTATTCACTATCGTTTGATTGAATTTCGAGACTTAACTCATCTGATGTGTGCAATAGAACCATTTCGATTAAATCACCTTGTTCTGCTTCAAATGGCCAATATATCTCGCCCGCTTCTTCTAGAGTAGCATTGAGCCATGTGGCATCGGGATCGGAGAGGTAATCGGGATTTTCTTTGAGGATGTTATTCTTATCTTCACTGCTTGCGAAATTCAAAGGTGCTGAATCCGCCCTATCCGATTGTCCATGCGATTCGCTCAGCGAATTAATTTCCGGAAGACTGGCTTGAAGATCGAGCTCAATGATTTCATCACCATTGTTTTTCATACTGATAGTAGTATTACCAGCAGGAATCAGAACTTGCATATGAGCGCTGGATGTCACAGTTGCAGAGTGAATGGTTTCGGATGAGTCAATCAATTCCATCTCGAGGCCTTGACAATTTCCTGAGCACAATGCCTCAATCCAGAACCATCCCGATTGGGCTTCAAAAGAAAGGTTATGAATTTCTCCACTAACGAGTTGTAATGACTTGCTTTCAAGGACATCTTCCTGCGCATTTGCAGAGTTGGCCGAAGAAGATGTGGAGGTTGTAATCCCAAGCATGAGAACTGCAAGTAGAACGGCTACAATCCGTCCGTTCCCCGCTGCGGCCATGACTCTGCGTGGGGGAGTGGTCTTTCAAATCATTCAAACCAATGATTCGCATCGCTCGATTTATGGAAGCGCAGGTGATGGGTCAGACTTTATTGTCAAACCATCGAATGGCTAGGATTATTGCACTAGGAGATCGAAAAAATCCTGCAGTCTTGACACCATGTATGATTGTGGGAAATGAAGATGCACTCCGGATTCCAGAGCAGATGGCTCCCTTCATCCATGAACAGGATAATTCAGAATTACCAGGTAGCCTGAGAATCCATTCTAGACTTCCTTTGGCTATACCGTTTGAAGGAAATGGACCCGATTGGAGCATTAGATTACCACATGTATTGCCACCAAGCATGCAGGACGCGGATTACAAACAAGGCAGTAATGATGGTCCAATGTTGGTAGTTACTTGGCAGAAATTATGCCATGATCCGAAATTAGTCGATCCAGATTTGAAACCGCAGATTGTAGTCCTATTAGATGCTAGACAATTGGCAGAACATCCTGGAAGATTGGCTTCGGCCTTGCTTATTCTACGCAGCAGGTTTTCTTCATCGCTGATATGGTGTCCTGCAATTTCAGGTCCTGATAATCTCGCCCTGCTAACATGGATGGGAGTAGATGTTCACGATATGGCAAGGACCATCCAATGTGAAGCCAATGAGCTATTGCTGACCTCTAGTGGTCCGCGCCATCCCGAAACTTCTCTGTCAGAAGAAGTGTCCCGAGATGCCCATGTCAGAATATGGCGTGAAGAATTGGCTAATGTAAAGCAGGCGATAAGAGAAGGACGACTTAGAGAATTGGTTGAACAGAGAGTTCTATCCAGCCCCAGAATGGTTGAGCACTTGCGTTATCATGACGCGATGGCGTGCGAAGAAAAGACTCATTCTACTCTATCGGTAGTAGTGCCCACTGGCCAAGCATTGCGGGCTCATTCCGCCTCTTCATTGAACGATCCAGAGGTTTTGGATTGGGTGAATTTCATGCGCCGGGATTATCTCCCGCCAGAGTCCCGAAAGGAAGTCTTGGTATTGTTGCCATGCAGTCAACGAAAACCGTACAGAGACAGTAGGTCTCATCGTCGCTTCCGAGAAGCCATGGGGAATACTTCGGCTCATGAAGTGATGGTTACTAGTCCTCTTGGATTAGTGCCTAGAGATGTAGAAATGATTTGGCCTGCAGCACATTATGATGTGCCAACAACAGGCGAGTGGACGGAAGATGAGAAAGTCAGAATCAATGACGTCCTCTCTTCACTAATCGAGAGGTGCAACTATCGATTGATTGTCAACCACTCTGGATTGGAATTTGATTTTCTTAGTGGAATAGAAGTCATCAATACGCGTGCATCAGATTCTGCAACCTCGAAAGAGGCGTTGGAGAGACTTCGAGATGCGATGTCACAGGCGTGTGAAAAGTATGATATTGGCCGCCAATCCAATTCACAGCGTTTACTTGAGGAATTCAAATCAGTTGCACGCCGACAAATGCGTAACGATTCATGGATGAATGGTCTTGAAGTGGTTGGTAAACCACCCCAATGGAAACTTGCAAAATCTGGTGTTCAGATGGCTCAATGGCTTCCCGAACGTGGGTCTTTGTCACTTACCAAGGCCGCATTACCACTATTGTTTGAGAATAATTCATTGCCCGCAATCGAATTGATTTCCGGTATTGAGTGGAAAGGAGATGTATTTTCTTCCAATCTTTTGAGATTTGATTCGGATATCAAGAAGGGAGGAGATTTGTTGGTTTTGCAGGATGGAGAACTGCGAGGAATGGCTAGAGCAAGCATCGCATCATGGGCATGGCCTGACTCTCCTGGACGCCTCGCTAGAGGCCATCATCGTCTATGATCTACAATTAATGCCACTCTTCACTAAACGATGTGGTTATGAAGGGGAAGTGGGTCGGCGGGTCGCTTGAGGTCTGTTTGATGGCAAGGATGTACACTCACCGCAGGGGGAAGAGCGGTTCTTCCAAGGTTCATGGTCAGGATCTTCCTGAGTGGTCCAACACCGACAAGGATGAAGTCGAGAAACTGATTTTGTCGCTAAATGAAAATGGTCATTCAAATGCGGAGATTGGGACAATACTACGTGATCAGCACGGAGTACCTGATTTGCGAAGAGTCATCGGTATGAGGATTTCAGCATTCTTGGCAGACAAGGGGAACGTTCCAACCTATCCTGAGGACATGATGAATTTAATGCGCAAAGCAGTTTCATTGATTGACCACCTGTCGAGCAACCGTAAGGATCTACATAACCGAAGGGCTTTGGAGTTGACCGAGTCCAAGATTCGTCGTTTGGCAAAATACTACCAATCGCACGGCCGTTTGGCTGCAGACTGGAAGTATAAGAGAGACCAAGCACGTCTGATGGTCGAGTGAATTTTTCTACTCGCCTTTCACTTCAGTTTTCGTTCTTGTATTCACCTTATGTTGAAATGCCTCGGGTATCTGCACGTAATGTTGGAATGCAGGCGTGGCATGATTCTGAAGAGTTCTCTGCAATCAGAGAGACCTTGCTAAATGTTCTGCCAATCTTTGAAGGTAAGGATACGTTGACTCTTGTCGCACCATGTAATCTTGGAGGAGTTCTTGCGGTTGCACATCTTGAGGCTGCATGTATCGATGCAGGTATTCCATACAGGCGAAAGTTCCTTGCTGGAGACGACAACTTACAATTCAATCCAGCGATATTGGTTCAGGATTCAGAAGGAATCCCATCTAGCATATTCAAAGACGGTTGTTTGCGCTTAAATCCGATGGAGATGGAATTTGACCTCGGTAGTAGTGGGTTGCGCAGAAATGGTGTGATTGAGGAGGTGTGTCAGAGTGCCATTCTTGCTAGCATGGTGGCTTCGAACGGAGCATTGGTCAAGAGATTAAGACCTTGGGCATTAGCAGGTTCATGGCTAAGAAACACCATGGATAACGCATTTGACGCTCAATATTCCAGAATCAAAGAGTTGTTGTCGCAAGAAGGAACAATCCGTTTGGTTCCAATGGTTGAGGTTGAAGATTGTGACCTTCTCTCCCTCTCTGGAATTTCTGAGAGCCTATTGCAGAGGATGAAGAGACATTGGCCAAAGATGGATTTGGCCCAAAGGTCCAGTGCTATGAGTGACCTGATGTTACCTGCCTTGGAGGCTGATTCACCATCTACTGCTAGAATTGAGGAATTGGGTTGGTTGCGAGTTTTGTCTGCTGATTGGAATAGTGACATGGCAACCATGCTTGGAAGGATTCAACGTGATTGGCCAAAGGATGGCCTAGGAGTACACTGTGCGCGACTTGTTGATCAATTGTTGAGCACTGGTAAATTGTGATCAACCGACAATCTTGAGGATTCTACCGCAGCCTCCACAAGGAAGTCTCAATGGTCTAACTTCGGAAACTACTGGATTCACAGTTGTACATTTAGGACAAGCGATAGTTGGGACTTCAGGCATATCAGATGTATCCGGCACATCACTACCTAACCTGCGAGGTGTGATGATGGTTGTTACCATCCACATCCCTCCAACTAAACCCATCAAAGCCCCAAGATTCTCCATTGGATAAGCGTACCAGTATGCCACGAAGACTAGAGGTATCAATATGGATTCCAGGTAGAGAGGTTTGCGAGTCTTTCCACGACCCAAAATGAAGCAGGCTGAGAACATGACTAGGAGTAAGCCTGTGCAAATCAGGAATAATGGTAAAGGTCCATGCAAGGGATTTGTTGAAGCCTTGATTTGCACGTCGAGTTTACTCCATTCCAGAATATCATCTATTTGGAAATTGAAAACCTCCTGCGTTAGGCGCCTTTCGTGATTGTATCCTAAATCTTCAGATGCTTTTTCATCGATTCCTATCAATGCTGATTGGCTATCGGTATATAGGCTGACAGACAGGCTGGCGGTTCTCCAATAAGTGTCGATTTGTGGTAGGATGAATTGTTCGATGAATAGGAAGTACTCGCCTTCGGATATGCTTTGGGTGGTACTAATGGAGAAAGATACTGGATTTCGTGAGACTGTCATATCATCATTCATACCTAACCTGACTTGGAAAGTGTGGAACTCATCAAATTCAACACCCCCTAGGAGTGCTTCAGGGTCTACTTGCAATGCTTCCTCCATGAACCAATTCATCAGTGCACCAGCAAGTAACTCATTGGTCATTTTCTCAATTTCATTATTGTCGATGACCTTGTCATTGTACTGTTCTTCGCTGAAACCACCATCGAAGTCAGCCCATACCGAGTCCGAACTCAAGCCATCTGCTCCTTGATTTGTCAGACCCCAGCGCAACCAATATGCCATGTCATCAGAGATACTAAGTTCGGTATTTCTGGTCAAAATCATACCATCTCCATCTTTCTGTAGGTCTGCATCAATACTGAATGTGATGCCACTACCATGAGCAGTTCGCAAGGGTTCATCTTTGCTGTAGAATGTAGTGGACCCTCCTTCATCTTCGAGTTCAACTTCGAACTCACTAATCGCAGACCAAGTGCCAGTAGTTGGTTGTAAGGAATATTCTACTTCAACGGAAACCGTTCCTTTGTTGAAATTTTCAGGAGCAGTCCAAGACCATGTCGCCTTGACATCTTGTCCAGAAGGGGTTTTGACGGGATCAGCCCCGATTAGTTCTCCTTCTATTCGACATGATAACTCGCCATTTTCTACCAATTTTTGACCAAATCCAGAGCGAAGAATTGCTGGTAGATGTAGGGTTCTACCATCTACTAATGGGGCTTGTAGGTCTATGTCCAACAGAGGAAGGTTGCCGTTCAACCTACTATCGTATTCTGTATCTCCCCATCGGAACTCGATACTTGCTCCAGTAGTAGGGACTACGAATACCATGCTGGATAGAATTAATTCTACAGATACTTCGTCACTACTGACCAAGGAACCTGAATCTACTTCGATATCTATGTCTAAAGTTCCGCTTCCACTAGGGACGTAGGCATCCTGTGCAGGGGTTTGTCCAGAATATGAATTAGGGCCTATGTCTACCTTTGCGGTTGCATTGATTTGCACCCCGCCTGCGTTGGACACTTCATAGTGTATCGAGAAACGCCATGTTGTGGAATCATAATTCCCATGATAACCCGGTTGAATCGACCATGTGCCAATGCTTTCCTCGCTAGGAATAGAAGTTGACAGGGATTTGCTTTGTTGGTCTCCCCGCTCATTATCAAACGGAGTTAGTCCATCAGCTGAAACCAGAAAGAGATCTACTGATTGGCTATCGCAGCATTCGCCTTCAGCAAGAACAGGTTTGATGAAAGGCAATGATGAGGCTATGGGGAGTATCATCAGCAAGGCGATGAAGACAGGGCGTAGACGCATACTCCTTGTCTCCATGCACGCTGTGTTGAAACCATACCTTTCAAACCAACGCCATTGCGGATAAGAAACAATGGATTACTGTTTCAAAGTGCTCTTTCCAAAACACTGCCCAATTCGCGCTCAAATAGAGTTACGAGTGCTTCAGATACTTCCTCGTGCAGGTCATCAGGCAATATCGACAGACCCAGTCGAGCAGCGGCTCTAGTAGCCTTTAATTCGGCATAAACAGACCTTGCCTTTGCGTTGAAGTAGTAGGTCAATGATTCTCGCAGTTCTTCTTTGAGTTCAGGGTCGTCATCGATTCTATTCTTGATGTGACTCTTCAATTCATCCTTTACTAGGTCCCTTACCGCTTCAAGCACTAGGTCCTCAGTCTGCATGAGGTCTCGCAATTGGTCTCGGACCGATCCGGTGAGGATTCTCTCAATCGCCATGAAATCCTGACGCAGCGGGTGTTTTTCAAACATTGCTTTGTCAATTTGCCACTCTTTGCTTAGTGGAATGGTTGAAAACCATCAACCTACTGCGTGGTATGAGTGAGCCCATGTCCGAAGTACGAATTCGAGATTTAGTCCTAACAGATGAGCATGATACAGTTGACCTTGAAGAGAGCTTGGTTGATGCAGCAAAGAAGTTGTTGTCATTACCTCGTGGTATTCTAGTCGCACTTGATGATGGTAAGGTAAAGGGAGTTCTGACAAGCATTCAGATTCTTGCTGCGGTTGCTGAGGGATCAGACATGTCTTCCGAGACATGTGGTTCTCACATCGATACCGACGTAATGGAGGTTGGACAAGATGATATCGTGTCTGAGATTGTTCAGACAATGAATGAGAGGCGCCCACACGCAGTCGTTGCAATTGATGATGATGGAAACTTCTCTGGATACTTCTCTCCTAATGATTACAGGCAAGCGATGGCTTTGGCTCAGAATAAGCCAGCTATCCAAGCATTGGAAGAATGATTACCCGTGGCAGATGAACAATCCGTTCTCTTCCTTACGAGCATAACCGATACGCTCGAGTTGTAGTAGTGTCCCATTTGGATGGTTATTGTTTTCAAACAAGACCACCTCTTTCTTGAGTTCACCATTTTCGACCGAGTGCAATATGGTTTCATGGCCTGTAGGTAGCCAGTGGATGATGCTGCTGCCAGTTTCAGGCTCTAAGGATAGAATTTCAGCGCGTCCGTCACCATGTAATCTTACGTCCGCTAAGTCCTTCAATCTAACAAGTCCATCTTTTTGCATTGCCATTTGTAGGTCTGCCTCTTCGATGAACACTGTTAGTTCAGATATATCGAAAACCCGCTTTTCAAAGTCATCGTGTTCAGGATGTGCTGCGATGTTCAACGTTGTAGGTATTGCAACAGATTTGCGATCTAGAGTGAATTCCACAGGCTTTCTAATCGCCGATGTCCTTGGGCATTTTAGATCGATCACCTTGGTATTATGCGAGTGCAATGTTGACAGTGCGGCTTTGATGTCCTTTTGGGTCAGGCTCAATTCTAACCAGAATGATCGTAGTGCTTCGGCACTGATTCCCTTTCTCCTTAGTGCGGCGATGGTTGGTAAGCGGATATCATCCCATCCCTCGTATTCGCCTGACTCTATATCTTGCCTCATTCCTGATGTGGAGAAAGAACCGAATTCGTGTACCTTTACTCTACCCCAGTAGATAGTTTCAGGATATTTCCAGTCAAAGTGTTCGTATAGCAGAATCTGCTTACGGGTTGAATCCATCAAATCTTTACCTCTGATGATGTGAGTAACCCCTTGCAAGTGGTCTTCAACTGCACTTTGGAAATCCAACAGTGGCCAAACGCGCCAGCGACTACCAATCTCTGATCTAGGGTGAGGATTCTTGTTTGTATCCTGTATTCTCAAGGCCGGCCAATCTCTGAGGGCAGGGTTGGCAAGTTGCATATCGGTCTTGACGCGAACTACTGCGTCTCCAGGTGCTAAAGTTCCATCATTCATCTGTCCCCAGAGTTCTAAGTTTCTTTCAAGGGGATTTTCCCGATGCGGGCATTCGGTCTTGTTGACTCGATGTTGCTTGAATTCTTCTGCACTACATTCGCAGACGTAAGATCCATCTTTGTGAAACAATTCTACGGCAAACTGGTGATAGATCTCTATACGGTCGCTGGCAATGATTACTTCCGGTGTGATTCCACTCAACCAGATGAACTCCTCCTCAATCATCGAATATGCTTGTGGCAAGGGAGGTTTACGAACAGTATCGGTATCATCAAATCGAAGAATCATTCTGCCATCATATCTCTTAGCATATTCAGAATTGATTACCACGCCTCTGCTGTGTCCAAAAGAAAGAGGACCATTCGGGTTTGGGGCGAAGCGTAGAACTACTCCGCCCTGAACAGCATCAGGTAGTTCACTGAGACCGGACTTCCTTTCCTTGGTCTGCTTCACTAGAAGGTGTGGTGCTAATTCTTCGATTTCCTTGCGAACCGCTTCCAATCCTTCTTCAGCAGCCTTTACATTAGCCATCTCAACCAATTCAGTGACTAAGGGGGCGACTTCTTTGCCATGTTTCCTTAGATCTTCGCGCTCAGCCATCAGCCTGCCGATGACGCTACCAGCCTGTCCTTTCCCCTCATACTGTAGCGCATTTTGCAAGCAGTAAGCCCTGATTAGATCGATACTCTCGGCATCGAGTTGCAAGGACATGAGGTGTGCGCAGCGAATCCACCCCTTCAATGCGGTGGCTGTTAATTTCTCAAAACAGGGTTCTCTGTGCAGGTTCGGGCGCGCCATCATTGACAGGAGGCCTAGTAGGTGGACTTTGTCCGTATTCTTCGATACAGATGTCTTCACATGTCTTCCAGCGCCACCTGATACAATCGTCAGGAATTCCGTCTACGATTAATCTCCTTACCGCTGCGCGTGTTGTTGGATCAGAAGGATATCCTGAACCCAATTCAAAACCTTTGATTTTGCTTAGTTTCTCAATCGCCTCATCCCTAGTTTGCTTGGCTAGAATACTGGCTGCAGCGACTACAGGATAGTTACTGTCTGCCTTGTGTTCACTGATGACCTGCCACTTCTCTTTAGGCCATTCTTTCATTCGAGCACATACATTGTCGGCAAATCTATTTTCATTGACATCGCAAGCATCCAATCTCAAAATTCCTGATTCTAATCCTCGAATTACAACGTCGCTACATAGTGCGAATAAATCGCATTCATGCTGATTCAAATCACTCCTCTGCATCGCATTATCTATGGCTGCTGCAGTAGATGTATGAATGTGAACCCTCCAGCCTCTAACTTCACTCTCCTTGAGTATCCATTCGGTCAACTCGAAACGACGTTCAGCAGTCAAGTCCTTTGAATCTCGTACCCCCGCTTGTTTGAGTAGTTCGACATCATTTTCTGGACAGGCAAATGCTGCTACCACCAAAGGGCCAATGACTGGCCCCCTGCCCGCTTCATCAACACCAATTCTCCACATACTTTCGCCTCAGAGATCCAAATCATCCTCGGGTTCTTCTTCCCCGAGGATGTCATCCAAGTCGAAGCTCTTCTCCATCAATTTTCTCGGGTCTTTGCGAATGGTCCGTTCTGGTTGGATTGTAACCTCTGGAAGTGCAACATTGGAAGAATGTGGCTTAGCACCTCCTTTCTCAAATAGTTCAGTTGCCATTTCATCCATCTGTTCCAGTACGGATTTCTCATCATGGTGGTCAAGAACTGTAGTTGCAGCATCTACTAGTTCAGGTTTCACAGGTTCTGCTGCAGACTGTTTTCTTGGTCCACTCGTCAAGTTGAACGCAGCGACAAAATCCTGTGCATCAATACTAGGGCTGTCTGGTAGTTCCACAACCTTTTCTCCACTCTCTTCGAACTTTTCGGTTATCTCAGAGAAAGTTTCCTTTTTCTTCACGCTGGCAGCAAACAATTCCTTTCTTTCTTTGTCTTCAGCAATCATTCTACGCCTTCGTTTCATAGTCAAGTGTATGGCGATAGTTGCGAAAATTATTGCAAAGAGTGTATACGAATGTTTAGTCCATAACTCGTCGACAATTTCTATGACTGAGCTAAGGTCCAACCATGCTTCTTCCTCTTCCCCTTCAGTATCCTCCTGCCAAGGTGTACCAATCCAAGTACGGTTGGCTGAAGCAGATCTTTGGTCGCCATCAGGGTCAGAAAAACTCCACATGCTGACGTTCATCCAAAGGGTTCCATTCAGCGGTTCTTCTACAGGGAGATGAGCCCAAGACCTGAAGGTCATGTTTTGCCCCGGTTGGAGGTCGAGAATCTGAAAGTCTCTCAATGGTTCAGCCTTCCAGTCAAATTCTGCATCATTGGGAGGAATCAATCCATGTCCTGTATAATGGCTAACCGTCAAAACCACGATTAATCCGTCAACGCCGTTTCCCATATTTTTGACAGTACAAGATAGCGTCATATTTCCGCTAGCATCGACTTCATCCACTACTTCCTCAAATACCCAGTTGGAGCGTAATGCAACACTCAAATTGATGCGTAATGTGTCGATAATACTTCCATCAGATTTCAACTTCAGCCTCCATAGAACTTCACCTTCTGTGAATGCTTGTACATCTTGGTCAATACTAATGTCTATGTTTGGAATTTCTTGACTTTCACCTTTGGCCAGATTCAATTCGTTAGTGGAGATACTCAAATCCACCCATGAAGGTGTAACTGGTTGCAAAGTGAACGTTTCATCAAAATTACCGCTATTGGTTACCGTTATGCTACCTCGGCAGAAATCGCCTGGATCTAGTGATCGGCAATCGAAACCGGCGAAATCGATTTCTGCGGAACGATATACCGAGATGTTAGCAAATAAATCGACCGAAACTTGTCTTTGTGGGGCTGCTGGGCTGTAAGCGATGACCCTGATGCCAACGTTTCCTTCAGATTCATAGGGTGCTTGGAAAGAGAAGTCGATAGTCGCCGATTCGTTGACTCCAAGTAAGGAGGCATTGTATTCGCTGGCAATTCTTGCAGTCCAGCCTTCGTAGGACAGGATGTCAGAAGCATCCACTCCTTGGATGAGTTCACCATTCTCGTCCAAGGGCAACAATTCCAATTCTACTCTACTTTGTGAATTTCCAGAGTTCCTTACTGAGATTTGCATCTTTCCAGTTCCACCAGGTTCAATTTCAATTCCATCTGAAGCACTGTCTATGCTTGCATTATGGAATACCTTTGGAACTATGGAGAATGAATAAGTCGATATTTTAGAATCCAAACTTGAGATGGCTTCCAACTTCCATGTTAGCCCCTGTCCTGCGATAGGCGTCCCATTGATTACAGGCGGCACCCAAACCGAGACGTTGACCCATCCTATTTGTCCAGGTTCTAACTGGATATTGCTGCCGATTGATGGTTCTGCAGGAAGATCCCACTCCATGTACCAGCCTACATCGCCGGTCAATCGTATGAGTGGTGTATCCGCTGAACTTCCGTTATTTGTTATGTTCACTGCAAAAGAGAAGGGGGTATCGGGATTCACATTGAAAGTTGATGAAGTACTGCCCCAATCGAGATTGCTTTGCAGATCTACAGAGAAGTTCAGAACATTGCTGAAAAATGGTTGGGATTCCCCATCCCTATGCCATTGTAAGTGCAATGTCTGCGGTCCTAGTGGGGCGTCTACTTCAGGTGTCAGTTCGAATACTAGTTGGCCAAGGTTTCCTGAAGGCATATCGATTGAATTGCTTGGCAATCCGGAGATTAGAACCTTGTCGAGGCTAGAGTTGCTGCTGACATTGACGGTCATGTCTTCAACCAATTGATTGTGCCAGACCATCGATACTTCAGTAGTAAGTTGGCGATTCAGATGCACTATCCCAGGGTCAGAAACACTGAATCCTGATTCGCGTCCTGATGCTCCATTCTCATGTAACGTAGTAAGCTCCGTTTTGCTGGCTAATGAAACACAAACTAATAGCATGGCTAGCGCCAAAGCAATGCGTTTCATGCTTGTGCGTTCACCTCTTTACCTTCAATCATTTTCCCTTTTCGGGCTGAAATGTTTCAACAGCAACTATCATCCGTACCATCCCTTCTGGGGTTTCATGACCCCCCCATGGCCATTCAAGAAGAAGGCGGCGCCTCAAGAAGAAACTGCTCAGCCAGTCGCATATGACAGGGGCCAAGGCGATGCCGCTACAACACTAAATGACAAATCACATGTGGAAAATCAAGATTTCAAGGCTGCAATGGCTGCTTTATCGACTCCACATCTTGGAACTAGTTCTGGGGAACAGAAGAAACCTGATAGTGCAGAATATGTGCAATCAGGAGATGGATATTGGTACCTAAAGAAAGCGGATGGAAGTTATGACCCTACTCCCTACGTAAAATCCGAAGATGGCAGTTTCACGCCGTACAGTGCCTGACATTTCAATGAACAGGATCTGGAATCAATCTCTGTAAGGCGTCGCAATCAAATTCCGCGCCGTGTAGTGGAACTTTCAAATCAAACATCTCTGCTATGGATGGATCGATTTCACCCATTTGCCCAACTTCTTCTCCAGAAATCACAATGCTACCCGAACGTCCTGCAAGCCAAGGGCCTTGTCCTTCAGGAACACTCCTCCACTCAACTTCAAGACCTGATGCATTAGCCCCAAGGTCCCTCAATAGAGCCTGAACCATACCCCTACCCATTGAGAATGAGGATGTAGTCTCAGCACAAAGCCAAGCAGCGCGGTTACAATTGTTGTGGTTGCGTACGCATATTCCTGTCTCGTATACTCTTTGAGGCAATTCATGACGGCGATTGGCTGCAAGTAAGCGCATTAGGCTGCCGAGTACTGATTGCCGCATCAGAGTGTGGTCGATGCTGATAGGATTCTTGATTCGAGTGACTTCTCCACTAGGTTCCCACCGCATTGCTTCGAATTGGTCATGTTCATTGGAAAGGGTCAGACTTTGCACCTGTTGCAGCCCCATCCCCTGTAGACATTCTCTTAACCGACGAATGAAATTCGCCTCACTTTTTGGTGTTGCAGAAGTAGGATGCGAGGGACTAGCGGTACCAAGGTTCTCATATCCGTGCCCAATGGCAATTTCCTCAACTAAATCGATGGGGTGTAACATGTCATATCTCCAACGAGGCATTTGAATCGTAATATTCTCCCCGTCTGCTTTGCCAAGATATCGTCCACCCATTCTGGCTAGTGCTTTCTCGAGTTCAGCATCGCTGAAATCATGGCCTAGAATATCAGTGACTAGACTCAATGGCAATTCATGTTGTATCGCAGTTCCATCAGGAGTGGCCAAATCTTCGTTGAGACAGGAATTGACTGAAACTGATTCGATTGTGCCTCCATGACATGCTAATTGCAGGCAAATCAACAGTAGGCAGCATTCACAAGATCTCTCATCCCATCCAGTTACATCGATGAAGAAATCGGTGGTTGAGTGGCTGACAGTTGTATGGTCTCCATTGATTATTGGAGGAAATGACAATACTTTGTCATTGGAATCTAGAATGACTGGGAATCTAGTTTTGCCTTCTAGTAGATGGGCGTACTCTACGCCCTTTGGGTGCTTCTTGAGGATATCATCGATACTCATTTCCACTTGCATTTGGAGTGGAATGAATGAATGTTCTCCAGATACGCTTTTTACTCTGAATGGAGGAGATAGATTGGCTAAATCATGCACCCCAATCGATGCTTTTGTTCTACCTCTCCCTAAAGCGAAATGCAGTTTTTCTTGATGGTCCATTAGAGACTTGATGAAACTCTCTTTCTGCTCACTATTCGAACCATTGTTTACCCCACGCACAACAGCACCGAGAATAACTGGTCTGATGTCCAATAGGGATTCGTCAACATCCATGTGGATTTCTCCTTTGGAAACGTCCAATTCTGGCTTGGCCTCGCTACCTTGCAAGAAAGGACCGATTGCACAGGCTAGAGTCTCGCAACTGAGCAGGTCCGGTCTATCGGGGAATATCTCAATCTCCAACATCTCATCATCGCATCTATCCACGTCGGTTCCTAGAAGAGGTAAGTCCTCTGCTAATCTCTGAGGTTCATGTTGCAAACCTTTTGCTTCCAACACTCTGCGGAGGGCATCCTGTTCGATTTTTACGGTGGGCATTTATTCACCTCAACTTGCGAACCAGTGTGGCAATGGTCTTCCATATCCCGCTAGGCGAAGGCCACTGGTTGAAGCGGTTTCATAGTCTAATGCGCGTAGATGTTTCCGGGATAGATTGTCGACAGTCGACAATCCGAGATATACCAGCCACCCATTTAGTCCTGCATGTAGTTCAGACAACCACTCTTCTATCGCTTCGGGAGAATCATCAGGAACTTGACAACTTAGGATATTCGAACCGGCGGCACATGAGATGGCAAGATCGGCTGAATCTGCGCACCAATCAGATGCCATTCCGGAAAGAATGCCGTCAGTAGCTAATCCTTCAGAGGCGGCGGACCGTCCAACAAGTGGAAGTGCAGAAGCAGCACTTCTGCCGCTGGCATCTCCCAGTCTTGCTATTGCTGCATCTACCCCGCTACTAGCAGCTGCGCGATGCAATCTCTCAACTTTGTCGACATCATCGATTAGAACCAATGGTGCCTCACTCCCCTGAAGTCCCTTGAGGGAGACTATCACTCCATCTAATTGCTGGGCATCATAAGTTGGTAGTGCTGCAAGGTCGAGAACTGCTCCTCCAGCATTCTTCAGGAGTTCAGGTGCTTGATTGATGTTGCTTGAATCCAAAAGTACTAAGTCGATATTTCGTGGATTTTCCAATACCATAAATGGCTGTGAAGAGATATAATCACCCTTCAACCCTTTACCGGATTTGCGCATGGGGAGTAGAGGTAAGGGTAATCCAACGGCATCGGACTCGCCTCCTCTCTCGGCTAAGAGTACCAAAGTGTCTCTTTGAGCATGCGCTGGAGATTCCTCTTCTCCTGCATCTGCTAGGCCTATGCCGTTCCAGCCACCGCTTGCAACATTTGCGGGCGCAGTGGCCTTTACTCCACCATCAGATGCTGGACTTAGGCATACTGCATCATTAGGTACTTCGAGGGTCGAATCTCCGATTTCCGCATTCAATTTCTTTGCTTCAGCAGCGCTCAATGTTGACATCTTCACGCCTTCGGGAGGGCTAGGACAACGGCCATTGATAATCACTCTACCACCAGTCATCCCTACTCCCGGTTCACGACCGACATCGCCATGAACAACAATTGTGCCGCCGCTCATGCCAGCACCAGTTCTCCTGCCAGCATCTCCTCTGATCAATAAAATGCCTCCCGACATGCAGGATCCAGCATCGTCTTTTGCCCCGTCTCTGACGGTCACTCTGCCGGATGCCATACCGTGTGCTAAGAATGATCCAACATCTCTTTCTGCCGAAATATTGCCGCCATTATTCCATGCCCCAAACAGGTCTCCTGCACTTCCTTCTAATGTGAAATGTCCACCACTAGCATAGGCCGCAACACAGTCGTTCAATGCACCTAGCATGCGCAGTCGTGCGCCTTCGGGTAAGCCGGGCGCTACTCCCATTTCACCCTGTTTTGGATTGGGCTCGCCATCTCTGCTCCATCCGACTTTCATTCCTTGATCCAATTGCAAAGCGCGCTCGACCAAACGCATGAGATCCTTGTTTAGTTGCAGGCTGCGAACCACATCCTCCCGCATCTCGGCCATACTCGCGCCACCGCTTGGCAGTCTTCAATATGTCCACTTGAAATTTACTTGAATGGATGGATTCCGAGTTTAATGCTATACTTGCAGGGCAGGAATATTCATGGGTGGGCCGCTAAGGGCGATGTCCAAGGCTGATGTTATGATACGCGTCGGAATCAATGGTTATGGAACAATAGGCAAGAGAGTTGCTGATGCAGTTGCCGCACAAGATGATATGCAGATAGTCGGAGTGACCAAGACAAGTCCTTCGTTCGGATGTGACCTTGCAGTAAGGAAGGGATATCCATTATTCTGCACATTCGATGATGCTGAGAGGATTGCCGCATTTGGCCAAGCAGGCTATGAGTGCCACGGTGGATTGAGTGACATGCTTTCGGTTTGCGACGTAGTTATCGACTGTTCACCAGGAAAGGTTGGCGCCCAAAATCTTGAGATTTATCGTCAATCTGGTGTTAAGTCGATTTTCCAAGGAGGAGAGAAGCATGCTTTAACTGGTCTATCCTATACTTCGAGTGCTAATCATGCAGAGAACCTTGGAGCCGATTGCACGCGCGTAGTTTCCTGCAATACAACTGGCTTATCGCGCACGTTGGTTCCACTACAAGAACACTGTTTGGAGGCAGGCGGTATTTCCGTCAATTGTGTCATGATTCGTAGGGCTGCCGACCCTGGGGATTCTGGAAAGGGTCCAATCAATGCTATCAAGCCGGTCCTCAAAGTACCTAGTCACCACGGCCCAGATGTCATGACAGTTCGCAACGACATCGACATTACAAGTCTAGCAGTTGCAGTTCCAACTACAATCATGCACGTACATGCAATAACTGTCACTCTACCTCAAGGACATGGTCTATCCACCGAATCGATCTTGGATATGTGGAAGAATACTCCGAGAGTGTTGATTATGAATGGAGCCAATACTAGAATCACCTCTACTGCAGAGGTTATGGAATTGGCTAGAGATATAGGAAGAACATGGGGTGATCTACACGAGATTTTCGTCTGGGAAGATGGTGTGAGTCTTCAGGGAGATACCTTGTATTATTTCCAGGCCATCCATCAGGAAAGTGATGTTATTCCAGAGAATGTTGATGCAATCCGTGCTCTAATGGATAGTGAGTCAGATTGGAAGGCCAGTGCGGCCAAGACGGATTCTGCTATTGCAAGGTTCAATGGATTGTAAATGACTTGAGCCATAGGCTCAATATTCCGATTTCATCATAAGTGTTCCAATCTCGCCTATTACCTGCTGGTGTCTATGAGGGGCTATGTTCCATGCATCTCGATGTTGCTGATTCTTCTGGCATCATCCACTGTTCCAATGATTACGGCCACTTCCAGCATCGATGGAGATTCTACAGAGTCAAAGGGCGAGTGGGTGCGAATATCTCCGCAGAGAATGATTTCTGTCGACCTTAAGCCAGCGAGCGGATTGTTGCACACTACATTGGGTTCATTCGATCCACTGATAGATTCTATTCCTTCATTTCCTTACCTCGATTCCGAGTTTTCCAGCCAAGTATTCCTCATCCAGTTGCACACTGCTGACGCTATGGCTTTCGCCTCCTTGGCTGATGCCCATTCATTGAAAATCCTAGATCATCTTCCGGATAATGGTTGGTTGGTTCGAACTGATGATAAACATTCGATTGAAGAATTACGCCATCATTCTGAAATTCGCTGGATTAGTGCTTATCCTTCTGATTGGAAGTTGGGCGAATCCATTCAAAATGAATTGATAATGGGATTAAACGAAACGAATCTTTCGCTTGTTTTGGCACCCGATGTCCTACAATCTTCTGAGAAGCAGATGTCCTTTGAGTTCGCCAATTTAGAACTTGATCGCACTTGGTGTGACGGAGGCCAATGTGAATTGTGGGGCATATCTATTGACGATGGATTCATTGCATCATTGGCTGCGGATGACCGAGTATTGCATATATCGAAGCTCCATTCCTCTATGCCATTGAACTCCTATGCTGCACAAGGAATTGGTTTAGGTGAATTGGCGAATATTACTGCAGGTTTGAATGGCAGTGGTGAAGTCATTGGAGTCGCAGATACGGGCATAGACTCTAATCATCCGGATTTTGGTCAGAATATTCTCACGACAAGAACCACTTATGGACTGGATAATTCACCGTTGGATACCAATACTGGTCACGGAACTCACGTGGTTGGAACAATCATCGGCGATGGTTCAGGGGATGCTGAGACGAGAGGTCTTGCTCCCGAGGCTTCTTTGCACTTTCAGGCTCTTGAACATGATAATACAGGATATTTTGGGAGACAAGGATCCCTGTATGATTTGTTGCGAACTTTCTATGTTTCAGGGGCTAGGACGGGCTCAAACAGTTGGGGCGCTCCGGGTGCCCACGGAGAATATACCAGTGATGCAAGGAGTGTTGATTCATTCGCAGATGACTACGAAGATTTCACAGTACTCTTCTCTGCCGGAGTTTCTAGTTCAGGAGTTGCATCTCCTTCAACAGCCAAGAATGCGCTCTCAATTGGCGCCTCCACTTCACCACGCCCTGGTTCTCTAGCGCCTGATGCGGTTTGGTCCTCCAGCGCATCAGGCTTCTCGGCTGATGGCAGGGTCAAACCAGACCTTGTGGCTCCGGGAGTAGAAATTTGCAGTACTATGTCTGAAGATGCTCTGAACCCGATGGGGCAAGCATGTGCTAGCGGGACTCATGCAGATGGTGGTGCATTGTATCATCAATCGAATGGAAGCAGTCATTCGACCGCCGTCGCCGCTGCTTCGGTATTGTTGACGCGTGAGTTCTTACGTACGGAGGCGCAAGTCAATGCCGCATCTTCAGATTTAGTTCGAGCCACGCTAATCAATGGAGCACAGGATCTTGGAGTTGCAGATGTTCCCAACCCGGATGAAGGCTGGGGACAGATCGATCTAATGTCCAGTCTGCATCCAATGGATGGTGGCGTTGCATTGGATTCATTTTACGACATGAATATCTCATTACGACCTGGTTTTGCCTTTGTCTATGGATTCGATGTAGATGTCTCTCATGGGATTTCCATCACTTTGGTTTGGACGGACCGTGAAGGCTCTTCCTCAGCGGCCCAAAACGCCCCGCGATTGGTCAATGACCTTGACCTGATACTAACCGCTCCGGATGGAACAACTTGGCTTGGCAATGACTTCGCCAATGGCCTTTCTACTACTGGTGGCACTGCTGATAGCATCAATGTTGTAGAGAGGATTGAATTGCCTACTGGGACAACTCACCAGAGTGGTTCATGGAGTATCCAAGTTGCACACAGAGGAGGTTTGGAACAGAGTTTCGCTCTCGTTGTTGCCGCATCTGGGCAACATGATCCGGCAACTGACTTGGCTGTTTTTGACGACAGCATTACACCAAGCAGTGAAGAACCATTGGTGAATGAGTTGTTATCGATATCCACAGCGTGGATAAATCAGGCTCCATTAGCGGCGACTTCCTACAAAGTGAAGATCGAAGACGTTACCACTGGAGATGTTCTAAGAGAGGTAACTAGACCATCTACCCCAGGTGGAAAGATTGAGACCTTGTCATTCTACTGGACGTTCACCACTACCGGGCCACATCTATTGCGCCTAACTCTCGATTCAGAAGATGATGTCGCAGAGATAAACGATGAGAACAATGGAATCAACAACAATGTCAAGGAATTCACTGTCAATGTCACTGCTTTGGGCTTACGTTTGATACCGCTTCTTCAGGATGGTAGTGAGCCGGGTACAGCCAATCAAACCATTGCAGCATCTAACAAGACTCTTGATGCAAGAAACGAAACCAGCACGAAATTCGATATGATTCTCAGGCATGAAGGAACAGGTACCGAATCGGTTACGATTTCAACTGGAAGCGTGAGAATGTACTCACCTGATGTTCCAAATTCGATAATCAGTTCACCTGATGAATGGACTCGGGAACTAAACATCAGTAGCCCACAGGTTCTTTCTCCTGCAGGTCAAGAAGGAGATGAAATTCTATTCTCATTCACTTTGGATGATATTTCAGCAGATATCGATTTAGATGAACCTAGATATGCTTACGCAGGCACTTATGTTGTTGATATTGAGGCTAGATATCAATTACAGCCGTTGATTAGACACAAGATGCGTCTCGTTGTTGTCGTTTCTGAAGTAGAAGATGTCAATATTGCTGTGGCAGGCACTAATGGCTTGGAAGCAATACCTGGAGAGGTGGCGGATTTCGCTGTTTCTGTGAAAAATATGGGTAATGCACCTGCCACATACAAATTGGATTGCGTTAGTGAGAATAGATGGTCTATCGAACTAGGAGATGGAGTTTCTTCATCGCAGCAATTTGAACCCCTAGGGATACTAGAGTATCTTCCGATGCAAGTAAGGATAAGAGTTCCTGAAGCAGATGCTGGACAGCCTGCAGCCGGCTCATTAGAAGAGGTTGACTGCTGGCTGACAAGTATTGAGGATGCTTCGCTGAATTATTCTATCGAAGTCAACATGACTGTTTCGAATTTGGAAACTTACCAAGTTCAGATGTATGGTCCCGGAGGCGAGATGGTAGATGCTGCTGCTCTTTCCCCTGAGATTTCTGTAGATGCTGGAATGCAATATAATCACAGTTTCTACATTGAGAATACGGGTAATACCGAATTGGACTTGATCGTCTATCTACAGACTTCTTCTACGTCTTGGCCGGTCTTGCTTACTCATGGTGATGACTCATCAACCAGTCAATTAGATGTCACGATTCCTGCTGGTGCAAATACTACTGTGGAACTAGTTGCTGGAGTGCCAGAAAATGCTAATGAGGGCGACAGCAATTCTCTTGTGGTCTCCACCTATATTGATGGCACAAACAGAATACTTGGACTGAAGAATTCATCAACAATGGTAGTCCGTAAAGAAGTAGGAATCGAGTTTGATTGCCAGACAAATAATGATGGCATACAAGATGGAAATAGCGAATTAGTATACATGGAAGCGATGATCGGAGCCAGTTCCACTTTGAATTGTAGCGTTAAGAATACTGGAAATGCCTTCTTGTATTTGACGTGGTCCGTATCTGCAGTCGATGGTTGGGAGATGGGTTTTGCTAGCGCACCTACTTCTTTGAATCAGTATGCAGAAAGTGGTTTCTTCTTCCTCGCAAAGGCGCCTGAGGGGGGCTCAACAGATAGTTTCCAAGTGACTCTGAGAGTAGTAGCTAGTCATTCCAACCAGACTGTCGATTCTAGTGTGGTTGTCATTATGTCTACGGCCGATAGCGCAAGTGCTGAACTGAAGTTATTGGAGGAAGGGGATTTCAATCTATTAGGCAGTTCAGTGGGAGTTGACCAAGAGGTTCGGATATCGGTTAGGAATATTGGAAATATAGAAGGTGAATGGATCCCGCAGGCATCTGTTCAGGATGAAACAGGAAATGCTTCAGAAAATTGGCAAGTCGAATGTGATTACGAGGAAGGTTTGACCATCCCTGCGGGCTCCGAAGAAGAATTGGCCTGTAGGATTCATCCATTATCCGACGACTTCAGAGAGGTTCTATCTCTGCGTATCACGATGTTGCCTAAAGATGGTGATGGATTCATCAGTTCTGATGATGGTATATCGATTCAAGTTAGTGTGAAGCGTACAGTTGAATCATCAGGTCTCTTTGCTGGTATGTCAACTCAGACTATTGGAATAATCCTAGGGGCAATCTTCCTCGTATTGTTGGTAATAGGCATTCGTTTGAGGAAGGTCAATCGCGGTATGGATGAGGGCGAGTTGTTGGTATCCGAGGGTTCCTTTTCGGCACCTGATGATGCTGGTAACAGAAGAGAGCAAGCATTGGATATCGGAAACAAAGCCAATGACTTGACTTCGGGCGCGGTAGATAGTGCAGAGATCGCTGCAGCAATAGCCCAATCTGCAACTATATTGCCACCCCTCGGTGCGCCTCCAAAACCTTCAGGCGCATTGCCAAAAGGCTTGCCTCCTTCATTACCAAAAGGTCTGCCTCCTTCCTTGCCGAAGCCGCTCCCCGCCTTGCCTGCGGCATCGCCGCCTCAAACCCCCGCGCCGGCACCGGCAGTATCTCCTCCAACAGCAGCACCTCCGGTGGAGGCATTTGCAACAGCGCCACCACCTTTGCCACCTGGAGGTTTACCTGCAGGTTGGACTATGGAGCAATGGAAGCATTACGGTGCTGAGTGGCTGAAGCGTCAGGGTTGATGCAGCGAATCGTTCATCATACATCCCTTGGTCGGAGCACCATGGCAAGTATCGTTCTTTTCGGACCTCCCGGTGCAGGAAAGGGAACTCAGGCTGTAGCCATTATGCGGAAGACAGGCCTTCCTCAGGTCTCAACTGGTGATATGTTGAGAGCAGCCCTTGCCGCTGGGAGTGCGCTAGGCCTAGAAGCCAAGTCATACATGGAAGCAGGCGCTTTGGTTCCGGATAGCGTCATAATCGGCTTGATTGATGAGAGGATGCAGCAAGAGGATGCCAAGAACGGAGTTTTGTTTGATGGATTTCCAAGAACTATTGCACAAGCAGAGGCATTGGAAAATATTGAGGAGATTAAGGTTGTAGTTTCAATCGAGGTGCCCGATGAAAGAATCGTTGAGCGAATTTGCGGACGTTATTCTTGTTCAGATTGTGGAGCGGTTTATCATGAGAAATTCAATCCTACTTCCGTTCCAGATGTTTGCGATTCATGTGCTGGTAGGCAAATGAACCGAAGAGCTGACGATAACGAAGATACGGTTCGTTCTCGTTTGCAGGCTTATCATAATCAGACTGCTCCGTTGGCAGAATGGTATTCAAACAAAGGAATTCTTCTGAGGGTTAATGGGGATCAACAAATTGAGGATGTTGCCTCAGAGATAATTTCTGGAATTGGCGGTTGAGATGTCAAGGCGTTCGTCTCGTCGAAAATCCCATTTTAGGGCTGGCCGTAAAGAGAAGGCTCTAAGGGCCCGAGAGAGTTTGTTTGTATTGCTGAAATCTCCTCGTGGAAGGCCCGTGGAAATGGTAGATTCAGCTGCTAAACAGATGTGGAAATTGGGGACGAGGCATCGAATAGGTTTGCATCCTGAACTCAGGCATTGGATATGCAGGGGATGTCATCGTCTATTGAGGCCCGGGCTGAACGCGACAGTAAGAACTAGGCGTGGTATGCGATTGACAACCTGCCTTGATTGTGGTAAGTTAAGGCGATTCAAACTGTTGGGAGATGATGCTAAGTGAGCATTCCAGACAAGATTCGTCAAGACGCCAAGGATCGTGATTTGAGAGTCACTGTCCGTATTGGTAAAGACGGAGTCACTGATAACCTCATTAGTGAAATGGAACAACAATTGAAGGCACGCAATCTCGTTAAAGTAAAGATGAACAGAGGCCTGTTTGACCGCCAACAGAGATTGGAAGTATGGGATGCCATAGCAGAGGCCTGTTCGGCTGTTGTTGTCGACAGTCGGGGGAACGTTGCGGTATTCTACAGAACCTAAATTGTCAACAATCTGCAACATAATGACTTCAAAGGGAGTAGGTTTCGAGATGCCATGCACGGGGCGGATTCCTGTAGAGTAAGCATTGGTTCAAAAGCACGTCATCGCTTGACTATTGCAGGTATTTCTTTGGCTTCTTTAGCAGTCTTCTTCCTCGGTTCAGTTAATGCTGGAGGCGGGGGTGGAACTTCTCTAGATGTAACGATTAGGGAGGGGCTGAAATCACAGGCAGTACTTGTTGGTGCATTGATTCTCTTGGGCGTATATGTTCTGATAATCTTTGAATGGGTACACCGAACATTGGCTGCTTCGATTGGCGGAATTGTCGCTGTTGGGGCTTTGATTTACTACATGGAAGGTAGTTTGACACTTGGTCAAACCGCCATGATGATCGATTGGGATACCATTGGTCTTCTGCTAGGAATGATGGTAATGGTCGGAGTCTTGTCGCATACTGGTCTCTTTGAATGGTTCGCGGTTCAAGCATACAAGAGAAGTGGGGGAAGTGTCTGGGCTCTAGTAGTAATTCTCTGTATTGTGACCGCGGTCTTATCCGCATTCCTTGACAACGTGACCACGATGTTGTTATTGACTCCCGTAACCATTCAACTTGCTAAGGTTTTGAATCTCCCTCCAGTTCCCCTCCTAGTTGCGGAAGTTATGTTCTCAAACATTGGTGGGGCGGCTACCATGATTGGTGATCCACCCAACATTATCATTGGAAATGGTATGTCCAAAACGGCATTGGCTGGTGGAGATTATGATTCATTAGCCTCTCAAGCGATATCATTCAATGATTTCATCATTAACCTCGCACCTGGTGTGTTGATGACTGTTGTTCCAACTTTCATGTTCCTAAAGTGGATGCACAAGGACGTATTCTGTACACGTAGAGATAGGGATGTCTCTGAATTAGAAGCCCAATATGGAATCAAGGATGTCAGTCTACTAGTCAGAGCAGGCAGCGTTCTAGTCTTAGTCATCTTAGGGTTCTTCCTACATCCATTGATCCATCTTCCGGTTGCTTGGGTAGCATTGATCGGTGCGGTTCTGACATTGGTTTTGACTACTCCACATGAATTGGAAGAGGCATTAGAGAAGGTTGAATGGACCACTCTCCTGTTCTTCGCTGGTCTCTTTGTGTTAGTGCATTCATTGGATTACATGGGCGTAATCAATTGGATAGGAGACCAAATTGTTGCGGTCATCTCCAACTTTGAAGACAAAGGCACACAACTTACCGTAGCAGTATTGCTTCTTCTATGGGTCAGTGCAATCGCTTCAGCCTTCATCGACAATATTCCTTACACTGCAACCATGGTTCCAGTTGTTCTTCTTCTCGCTTTGCCCGTTGATCATGGTGGCGACCTCGAACTTCCGCTTCAGCCTCTAATCTGGGCATTGGCATTTGGAGCCTGCTTAGGTGGAAATGGAACATTGATTGGAGCATCTGCAAATGTCGTGACTGCGGGTATGGCTGAGGAAGCAGGCTACCGAATCAGTTTCAATGAATTCTTCAAGACAGGATTCCCAGTCATGATATTGACTACTGCAATAGTCACTTTCTATGTACTATTTGTTTATGTTATGAATGTCGAAATTTGGATTATTTTGTTGATTACCGTGATGGCAATCATCGCCGATGTAATTTGGGAATTGCGCCCAGGAAGAGATCGTTGGTTCCCCGACGAGTTATTGGAATCCGAGTGATTCATTCGATTATTTCGGATTTGTGAATGCTGAAATTCACGCTCTATTAGTCGATAGCATCAAGGGTGCGACTTGTCTGCCTTTGTAAGATAGCATGCATGAGTGCACCGTCTGCGGCCTACTTTTCCTCGGAGGCTCAGCCTGTCCAAGTTGCGGTAGTTTGTCCAATCAAGAGTTGGATGTTTCAGGTGAGGGCAAGGATACTGTGGAGCAAAGAGGTGGCATCCCTGGTCTAACTGAATTGGATGACGCAATGCGGGATGTCGTTGGCGAAGAGGAATTGTTTGGAGAGCCTGAAGAGGAGGAGCCCACTGGAACTAGCCTACCTTTCACCATTGGTGGAGGCGCTAGTGAAGAGGTCTCCCATTTGCCGTTCGGAGTGGGTAGTCGTTCTGCTGGAATTTCGGCTGTTCAGCCGAATCCAGAAGATGAAGTGATTGAAGATAAGACGGAGAGTGTGGATTCGAATACTTCGGCTCATATTGAAGAGATTCCTTCCGCACCAGACGTCGTTGCTTTGCCAGAAGAAGAAACTCCAATTGAAGAAGAACCTCCGGTTGAAGAAGAACCTCCAGTTGAAGATAGCGAAGAAGTTGCAGTTGTGGAACCTATTGTTGAAGTTCCGATTCAGCAGGAAGAAATTCCGGTTATCGAAGAGGATGT
>DAWL01000160.1:0-4355 GCA_002505935.1 Euryarchaeota archaeon UBA226
CTCTTCAGCGAATCCAGCCTCAAAGGAGCACACTTCGTAGAACTCTGTGGACAAAGAGGGATTCCACTGGTATTTTTGCAGAATATCACCGGTTTCATGGTCGGACGCAGATATGAGGCCGGAGGTATCGCCAAGGATGGCGCAAAGTTGGTGACTGCAGTATCTTGCGTACCCGTTCCAAAATTCACCGTCATCATTGGAGGTAGTCATGGAGCGGGCAACTATGGAATGTGTGGAAGAGCGTATGATCCAAGATTCCTTTTCATGTGGCCAAATTCACGTATTTCCGTCATGGGAGGCCCTCAAGCAGCAGATGTATTGACCACAGTGAAACAGGATCAAAGGTCCAGAGAAGGCAAAGATCCCATGTTTGGACAGGAATTAGATGAGTTCAGAGCACCGATTCTAGATAAGTACGATAGAGAAGGCTCTCCTTACCATTCAACCGCTAGATTGTGGGATGATGGCATCATTGATCCTAGGGATACGAGGGATGTTCTAGGGTTGTGTATAGCGGCGAGTCTTAACGCTCCGATGCCAGATACGGATTATGGCGTATTTAGGATGTGAATTACAATTGCAGATTTGATTTTTTCAATTAGAAGGTGACGGAAATGAATGAAGCCCCTAAGACCACCCTGATTAGCGTGGATATCGATGGTGCGTGTTGCCGCATCAGACTCTCTAGAGAAGACAAGTACAATGCGATGAACGAACAGATGATATCTGAATTGATTGAGGTATTCAAATGGAGTGCAGAAAACTCGGTTGCTAGAAAGGGAGTACTGAGAGCTGAGGATGGCACCCCATACTTCAGAATCTTGACAATTAGCGGCGATGGAAAGCATTTCTGTGCCGGTGCAGATATCAACATGATGCGCGATGCTGGTGCAAAGACCCCTGAACAAAACCGCGAAGACTCCCGTAGGTTGGATGCCTTGTTCAACGGCTTGTGGTCGCACCCTTGCTTCACTATCGGCTCGATTCAAGGCGTTGCTCTCGGTGGTGGAGCAGGATTGATTGCCTGTATGGATCATGTCATCGCTCTACAAGGAACTCGAATCGCATTGTCTGAAGGTAAACTTGGGATTCTTCCTGCGGTAATCGGGCCTTACGTGTACCGTCGCGTTGGAAGTGCATGTTTTCGCAGGTTAGCCATGCAGGCTAGTAGGATTGAAGCCGATGAAGCCTTGAGGGTTGGAATGATTGAGCAGGTTGTAGAATCTGCAGAAGAGGCTGCAAGCAAGGTGGATGAAATGATTGCAGAAGTCATGACTACAGGCCCCATAGCCGTTAGTAGTGCCAAGGAATTGGCTCTAGGATTTGATCGTTGGACAGGTAGCGACGAGGAATTACGCCAATGGACCCTTGATTTCACCAGTAGAATGCGTGGGGGAGATGAAGGGCAAGAAGGCCTGAGCTCATTCTTGGAAGGTAGAGATGCCAACTGGAAGAGTTAACCTGATTGAGGTATTGAGATGGATCGACGATGGATGAATGGTGCTAGTCGCCCATTCTCCAAGGTTCTTATCGCCAACAGAGGAGAAATTGCTTGTCGTATCATCAGAGCATGCAAGGAAGCAGGCCTGAGCAGTTTAGCAATCTATGCTGAGGACGATGCAGAATCCTTGTTTGTTGAAATGTCTGATGAAGCGGTGTTGTTACCTGGCGTTGACCTCGCCTCCACCTATCTGAATGTTGAATTAATCATCAAAGTGGCTTTGGAAAAAGGAGCGCACGCAATCCACCCGGGTTTCGGTTTCCTTTCAGAGCGCGCAGATTTTGCTAGAGCAGTACAAGAAGCCGGACTGATTTGGATAGGCCCTCCTGCTCAAGCGATTGAGTCGATGGGTGACAAGATGACTGCGAGACGGTTGATGCGACAAGCAGGCGTCCCAGTTATACCGGGAGAGGAAATCGATGAATTGGATGCTGAATCAGCATTGTCTGCCATTCACGAAGCATCGCAAAGAGTTGGATTACCATTGATGATCAAAGCCAGTGCAGGTGGTGGCGGAAAGGGTATGCGAATGGTTTCAGATTTCTCCGAGGTTAGAAGTGCTGCTCAGGCTGCACGGCGAGAAGCGGAGTCGGCTTTTGGCGATGGACGGGTCTACATCGAGAAGATGCTTACATCATCGAGGCATATCGAGATTCAGATTCTTGCAGATTCTCTTGGTAATGTCATTCATTTGGCTGAGAGGGAATGCAGTGTTCAAAGGCGTCATCAGAAGGTACTCGAGGAAGCCCCAAGCCCTGTGGTTTCAGCGGCTTTACGCTCACAGATGGGGGCTGCTGCGGTAAACGCTGCTAAAGCGGTCTCTTACGAAGGGGCAGGAACAGTAGAATTCTTGGTAACTTCTCATGGTACGTTCCATTTTCTTGAGATGAATACTCGTATTCAGGTGGAGCATCCGATAACCGAAGCAGTAACTGGCGTCGATCTTGTCTTCGAACAATTCCGAATCGCTGCTGGCTTGCCATTGGACCGTTCACAGAGTGACATTAGAATCAATGGTCACGCTATCGAAGTCAGAATCTATGCAGAAGACCCAGCCTCAGGATTTCTACCTGCAATTGGACCTTTGGTTTTGTATCAGGCCCCCACCGGACCGGGTATCCGAATCGATTCTGGGATAAGACAGGGCGATCAGGTAACTCCAGCATATGATCCGATGTTGGCCAAATTGGTAGTTCATGCTGCAGATCGTAAGGCAGCCATCAGGAGGTTAGCCAGAGCATTATCTGAATATGTAATTCTGGGTTGTACCACCAACATTGATTTCTTACAAGATTTGATTAGCCACCCAGAATATCTGTCGGCTAAGACTAGTACCGATTTCATCGAATTGAATTGGCCAGATGGGTGGAGCAACACAGCGACTGGGACGGAAGTGGTGTTAGCAGCGGCCAGCGCTGAAGCAAGTGGAATGCAAAGGTTGAGTTCAGCCATATCTAGTGCCGAGGACGGTGAGCCATTGAGGCATGACCCGTTGAATCCCTTCATCAGTATTGGGAGGCATTTGCCCTGAGGTGAGATGATGCGATACGAATTCCAGGACCTGAGTGGGCAGAGGTGGCAGGTAGCGCTATCCTCTAGTGAAGCAGGCCTAGCGATAGATTCGTTGACAAGGGGTGACGAGAATATTGTTTCACACCTTTCAGCAAAGGTTGGGGCCCAACAAGTCACCTTGTCAGACGGAAGTCGGGCGAAATTATGCAAGGTTGGTGATGATTGGTGGGTACACCATCAGGGTCGTACTCATAGAGTGACGATTTTGGAGGCTGGCACTGATGATTCGCAAATCAGTGATGGTAGTCTTGTAGCACCTATGCCAGGCACTATTCTCGACATCATGGTCACCCCTGGAGAATCGGTTTCTTCTGGACAGCCTCTATTGTTGATGGAAGCCATGAAGATGGAACACAAAATCGTCTCTCCAAGCGATGGAACGATTGAGAATCTGCTATGCAATATAGGGGATAGGGTTGACCAAGGTGCGGTTTTGATAGTTGTGGATGCCATAGAATAACCTTCATCATCACCGGCCGTTATCCGTAATCATGGAACCATTGCGTGAAGTACCGGACAGAGTTTCGGAAGGAAGTCCAAACCCCATCTCAGATATGTCGTCATATCGCCGGATGTATGACAAAGCGGCTAGCGATACTGATGCTTTTTGGCTCGATGTGACTCGAAACAGAATCGCTTGGAGAAAGGAGCCGAGCATCGGTTTGCAAGGTTCATTCGCAGAGATACCTGACGGTCCCCTCTCATGGTTCAGCGATGGGAGGTTGAATGTCACTGAATCATGTCTAGATAGTAACCTTGAGCAAAGAGGTGACAAGGTTGCGATATTATGGGAAGGAGATGAACCGAACGATTGCAGGCGCATAACTTACTCCGAATTGCATGCAGAGGTATGTAGGGCTGCCAATGCTCTGAAGGAACTGGGAGTTGAGAAAGGTGATCGCGTCATCATCTACATGGGAATGGTGCCGGAAGCAGCGATGGCAATGCTTGCTTGTGCGAGAATAGGGGCTATTCATTCGGTGGTATTCGGCGGGTTCTCGGCGGAATCACTCAGAGATAGAGTTCTGGACTGCGATTCCAAAGTCATCATTACTCAAGATGAAGGATTGAGGGGTGGTCGAAAGATACCTCTCAAGGATGTTTGCGACGAAGCCTTGCAGGGTGAAACGCCCGTACAGAAAGTATTGGTTTATCGACGAACTGGGGGAGATGTCGGATGGCATACGGATAGGGACGTTTGGTGGCAAGATATCGTGCCGAGTCAATCTGCGGATTGCGAAGCGACAGAATGCGCTGCTGAGGACCCATTGTTCATTCTCTA
>DAWL01000160.1:4727-15688 GCA_002505935.1 Euryarchaeota archaeon UBA226
ACCTACACGAGTTATACTCATCAAACAGTCTTCGATCTTAGAGAAGATGACGTCTATGCATGCGTTGCAGATGTTGGTTGGATTACCGGACATTCATACATCGTTTACGGGCCACTTGCCAATGGCGCAACTTCCTTGATGTTCGAATCGATTCCAACCTATCCGGATGCTGGGCGATATTGGGACATGGTGGCTAGGCATGGAATCACTATCTTCTATACCGCACCAACCGCTATTCGTGCACTCGCAGCCCAAGGCGATGATTTCGTGAATGCTCACGATAGATCTTCCCTGCGAGTTCTTGGAACTGTAGGCGAGCCGATTAACCCCGATGCTTGGGATTGGTATTACGACGTGGTAGGCAGTGGAAGATGCAACATTGTCGATACTTGGTGGCAGACCGAAACTGGTGGAATCTGCATAACCCCCATCGCTCCTGCGACTCCAACGATCGGTGGTTCAGCAACTCTGCCAATGCCGGGTATTCTCCCATTGTTGAACGATGCAGATGGAAACAGAATCGAGGGAGAAGGAGAGGGATTGTTGTGTATCGAACGCCCATGGCCTGGTCAAGCGAGAACTGTATGGGGAGATCACCCACGTTTTGTTTCGACTTATTTCGAACACTTCCCCGGATTATATTTCACCGGAGATGGTTGCAGAAGAGATGGCCGAGGATATCATTGGATAACCGGCAGGGTTGATGATGTCATCAACGTATCAGGCCATAGGATGGGAACTGCAGAATTTGAATCAGTTCTTGTCAGTCACGATTCCGTTGCTGAGGCTGGAGTGGTTGGCTTCCCACATCCAATCAAAGGTTCAGGAGTCTACTCCTATATCGTACTTCAACCGGGAAAGGAGTGGAGCCTTGATTTTGCTACAGAATTGAATCAATTGTGCCGCAAACAAATCGGAGCACATGCTAAGATTGACCTCTTCCAACATGTGCCAGGCTTACCTAAGACTCGAAGTGGCAAGGTCATGAGAAGAATTCTGCGTAAGGTTGCAGAAGGAGAACCAGATGCTTTGGGTGATATCTCGACCTTGGCTGACCCAAGTGTGGTTGAAGCGATCAAGTCTGGTGCTCAATCTCTTTGATCAAGCATCGGAAGTCAAGTATGTTCGCTTGATGAAGGGAACTTCCACAATCATGTGGAATATGTAGATACCAACGTGACAAGATGCAGCGTAAGCCAATCCCCAGTAACTTCCAAAGATTATTGCTAGACTGTAACTATGCAGGTAGCCAATACCGTACATTGGGTTACTAAACCATTTGTAGATGCCTTTATCGCACCATTCATCATGAGATTTTTCGTAAAAGAGGTCCTTGTAGTAGTAGACATTTGGGCCCACCAACCATGTGGCCCAGAACTTGCATCCGAATCCGATTAGAAATAGGATGCCTGCAATGCCCCAAGCCAGATTTGTCGATAGGGCGAATGCATCTTGTTGATAGATTGCAGCTGCGGTAATTCCTGAACCTATGTTGAAGTAATTGCAACCGGCATACATCTGGAAGAATCCCCATGCATTATCTTCGCCCATCTTGTCGATCATCCACTTCTTGATTGGAGTACCGAGCATAATGGTCTGGCCGAAGTAATAGACGACCCATGAGATGATTGCAAACTCCATCAGAAAACCATGTTTTAGTGCTGAAGTGCTTATCCATAGTGAAAGGGCGAGCAGGGGAATCCATGGTATCAGCCACTTACCAGTATCATACCTCAGTCCATTCATCGACATGAACACGTCAAAGGTACGCAGAACCTTGTTATCTTGATTGGAAGACAAATCAACACCGGATACCCCTAGGGGCATATACCTCGTTGGATACAACTAGTGTTGTAATCATTTGGACGGAATTGTCTTCCTAAAAGGGCGCTGGAGATAATACATCCTTGCCCATATATGGAACTAAGACATCAGGAACTCGCACTCTTCCATCATCTAGTTGATTCTGCTCCATGATGGCTACTAATGCCCTTGAAGTTGCAACTGCTGTTGAATTGAGGGTGTGTACTGCAGCATTACCATCAGCGGTCCGATAGCGCATTCGCAAGCGATTGGCTTGATAATCGGTACAATTCGAACAGGATACAACTTCCTTGAATGCTTCAGCACCTGGCAACCAGGCCTCGATGTCATATTTACGAGCGGCGACTGTACCCATATCTCCGGTGCATATGTTGACCACTTCATGGTGTAATCCAAGTTCGTTCCACATATCGATACAGTTTTGCAATAGTTCTTCGTGCAATTGCCACGATTCATCTGGGTGAGAGATGATTATCTGTTCGACCTTGGTAAATTGGTGGACTCTCCAGATTCCTCTGTCTGACAATCCATGTGCTCCTACTTCTCGTCGGAAACACGGAGATAGGCCGACCATCTTGATTGGAAGCAAAGATGGTTCGATGACTTCATCCATGTACATAGCAGTCAAGGGATGTTCACTGGTGGCAATCATGTACAACTTGTCTGGTTCTACACCGTACATGACGGTCTCGAAATCGCCCAAATCAGTGACTCCTTCGTATGCTGTTCGATTCATCATTACAGGTGGTTGTACGAAGGTGAAGCCGCGTTTGCAAAGGAAATCTACTGCATAATTCTGCATGGCCAATTCTAGACGAGCAAGATCCCCTTTGAGGAAATAGAAGCGACTGCCCGCAATTTTAGCTGCTCGCTCAAGTTCAACCCACTTGTTCATCTCGATTAACTCGTTATGTGTGCGTGGATCAAAATCGAATTCGGGTTTGTTCCCGTGTAGGGAATGTTGTGTATTTCCTCCTTCATCCTCTCCGACAGGCACATCTGGGTGCAGGATATTGGGGATACGCATTCGTAGTTCATCGCGCTGCTGCAAAAGGGCATTCGCCTTTTCATCCAATGAATCAACCAAGGTTCCAAGGTCCTTTACTTGCGACATGATGCGATCCACTTCTTGCTGATCTCCACTCTTCTTGGCTTCAGCGATGGCTTTGGCGGCAACATTGCGTTGGCGCCTCGCCTCACTTTGTTCATGCAGAGCATCCTTCCATTCTTTATCGAGCCTCAGCACTTCATCTATGGAATCATGCGCTAAGCCGCGCTTGTCATGGTCGGCTCGAATCAGGTCGGCATTTTCCCTGAATGTGTTCATATCGAGCATGATTCCACCTCATAACGTGATATTGAATTCCAAAGCCTTCCATCCAACGAATAAAACAGCGAATATGAAGTAAGCCAGAATACTACAGCCATTGAGTAAGGGTAAGCCTGCTTGGGGAATACCGAGTGCTACTCTGGTCATCAATATCATGTATCCAATCAATCCACCGATGATAATCCCTACAGCGACCCAAGTTGCAGCGACTTGACCTCCTATTGGGGCAAGATATGTCATCGCTGAAATGACCAGCATCCCCGGGAAGATGATGTCTCCAAGACCCATGAACATGGCTTCAGCACCAGTATTCTTTGGTGGTGCTTTCTTTTCGACTCGAGCTTGTTCAGCAGCGACAGCTTTGGCTCTGAAACTCGCCTCCTTCTTTTCAGAGGATTCTTTTGTTTCTCCGTCTTCCTTTGCCTCATCTTCGGATTCGTCATCTTGCGGCTGTTCCTCTTCCTTATCATCGAGCATGGAGAAACCTTTCTCTTGCGGTGCGACCAATAATATGGGTAAATTCAGTCCAATCATGGTATCGGCAAGATCTAACATGTGTTTGGATTTGTGAACCGCCCAGTGGTCGTAAATCGCTGCAAGAATCATGAAGATGATGACCAACCAAGGAACAAAGGCGACTCCTAGCATTACTACTACGCCCGAACCAACCAAGATTCCTGTTGTGTTGACTACATACCATTCAGGCCTCCAAATCAACCAAACCATCAGGACTGTAGAGACGATGAGTCCGACCCAAGAAGAGAGGGGATCTAACTGAATGCCGGTTTGGCTCAACATATCGTTGGTTATCTGGCCGGAGCTCCAATTGCCATCATGGTACCATGAAACTAGTGCGCCCTTATCGTTTCCTTCAACCATAATTGCTTCCACATCGCCCTCGTATTCAATCTGGATATAATCAACAAGATTGCTACCGTGTAGCATGTGAATGACCCCCCCTTCGGCGATGAACAAATCATTCCAACCACCGTCGCCGTAATCTCCTAATCGAATAGCGTCAATAGATCCAGCAAAGGCGTTGGAGTCCGAGAGCAACAACCTATCTTCCGCTTCAACGGTGTCATTTTCAAGGTCGAAATTCCAAGCCATGACTTCTCCATTTTCAGTTCCCAGTAGCAACATCATAGGGCCATCATGGTCGGATAGTTTGTTTTCAGCCCAAGGCGAGACCCCCCATTCCACAGCCGTGAAGTTGGTATTTCCTACTACCGAATAGTTCCAGATTTCTTCCACCATTTGAGACGGCCCTCTACCTCCTTCCCCGGGTGTTGCAGTATTTTCTTCAGGAACCACCATCAATGCAGCATATCCATAATCAACTGTCAATAATTTGCCAGGAGAAACCATTACTGCCATCAACTGGCCATCTGCTATGTTCATGTCTTCACCTACAGCCCAATGGCCATCGTTTACGGCAGCCCCTTCCCCAGTAGCATTACCGAGAGCCTTGTTGGTGTGGAATCTAACCATTCTCGGCTCATGTGTTATCGAATATGTGCGATTCTCTTCATCCACGGTATGGTTGAAACTTAGACTACATGCAGCAGGGTTGGTGGCTCGTATGCAGTTGTCGGTATGCAATTCGTGGCCATGATGATCGAGAACCCACAGTGTGGAACCATCAGAAATAACGTAGATGTCATCTTGTTGGGTAACGCGGAGGTTGGATGTTGTTTCGGTATGTAGAGATGACCATGTCCAATTATTTCCATCTTCGGAAGCTTTCAGGGTATGGTTGTACAGAGTGACGTTGTCATCGTTTTTGACTTGCTCCCCACTAGCATTGATGGCAGGTTCAATGCCATACATCATGTATCCAGAGGTTCCGAGATGGAACAAGAATTCGTCATCAGAATTCTCAAGCACATCTTCCACCACAAATGGATCCGGACTCATGTCAGGGGCTAGAACCAAATGAGCAAGAGGAACTGTAGCATAGATTAGGGCCAACCAAAGGATGACCAAGATTCCACCTTTGATGATCCATTCCTTCTTTTTCTTAGCCAACCAGATAATGATGGCGGTGAAAACGAAAATCATCGCCAATTCTAGCAAAATCCAACGACCTTGACTGGCACCTTCCTTGCCGAAAGCCCGCAATTCATCGGATTGATTGTAGAAAGGTTGCAGCAGCATTCCGAGGCCTATGGTGACCACGAACATGGCCGCCATTCCCAGCATTGAGGCCCACTGTCCTTTCATCGCTTCGAGGACATATTGAAACTCCGACTTACCCTTTGCGGAGTCCTTGTTGGGGCTTGCCCCTTCCCCTGACATGCCCATGCCCAGCCAAGACCCACCTTTGATGACTTCTATGCAGCCATGCATAGCATGGCTATGCGAGAACTGAAGGTGAAAGGCCGGCTGTGGCCTAGTATGGTGCGCGATTGGCTACAGGAATTGCGCGCTCGCGGTATGTCTCTAGGACTGGAGAATACACGTACAGCGTTGGAGAGACTTGGACAGCCCCAATCATGCGCCCCAGCAATCCATGTCGCCGGTAGTAATGGCAAGGGAACCGCTTGTGCAATCATCAGTGGAGCATTGATTCTCTCTGGTAGAAGAACTGGTACTTTCACCTCTCCGCATTTGGCAAGGGTGGAAGAGAGAGTTCGTATCGATGGAGTTCCCGTTTCCGCTACCGAATTGGATGAAGCACTTGTACGAATTAGAGAACTTGATATGGACTTGACCATGTTTGAAGTGACTTGGCTTGCAGCATGTTTGCTGTTCGAAAAGCATGAAGTAGAAATCATGGTTGTGGAGACCGGCCTCGGAGGTAGGCTTGATGCGACGCGTACCTGCAATGCAATCGCATGTTTGGTGACGTCGATATCGCTGGAACATACAGAAATTCTGGGAGATAACATCGTGGATATCGCTTTGGAGAAAGCAGCAATTGCTGATGATGGTCCACCTTTGGTAATGAAGCGACTTGAGGAGGGAGTGTTGGAAATCGAAACTAGATACGATGTGGAATGGGTTTCGGTTGAAAACAAAAGTTTCCGCGCAGAGGCTGCGCATCTAGCAAGGTCGATTTTACGTGCTGCAGGAATCGATGATGCAGCCGAATTGGTCAGCGAGGCTGAGGCAAATGTTCGTTGGCCTGCGAGAATGCAGACCGTTGAGTTTGGGAAGCGAGAATACCTCTTGGATTCGGCACACAACCCGAGCGCTATGCAAAGGCTATGCAAGTCCTTGGAGGATGTAGTGGCTGAACGTCAATGGAGTTTGATATTCGGTTGCTCTCCACAGAAATATCTTGATGCGATGTTAGCGCCGTTGAAGGAATTGATTAGCACTTATCCCCCATTGGATGTGGTCTGTACTGAATCTCCAAGTGGGCGCTATCCTGCGGTCGATGCAGAATCTATTGGATTTGGAAGAGTAATCAAGGATCCGAGTGAGGCTTTGTTGCAAGTTAAGGGCGATTTCATCATCAGTTGTGGGTCACTATATCTGCAAGGAGACCTGATTAGAGAAATGGGTATTGACAGTGATGAGAACCTATCTCTCTTCTAAGACAACTTATCATCGAGAAGATGTTCGCGCAGGGTGGTGATGGACTGAAAGCAAAGCATCTTGAAATTCGTATCGAACAATGCCTTGCTCTAGCCAAGGCCAGCAATTGCCCGCGTCGCAAGTTCGGAGCCTTGTTGGTCGATCCTGATAGGAACGTGGTCCTGATGGATGGTTACAATGGCGGTCCACGCGGAGGAGGCGAATTGTGCGGTGGCGACGTTTGCCTGAGAGATGCGGAGGATGTCAAGTCTGGTACGAGAGTGGAGATTGGCTGCCATCATGCTGAAATGAACCTGATATGCAATTCTGCTGCAAATGGCGTTTCGACCAAAGGCGCCTGGCTATTGGTCACTGGTGAGCCATGTATGATGTGTGCCAAATTGATTCACCATGCTGGAATAACCAAGGTTGTGGTGGTTGATGGCGGCTTTGGAGGAGCAAATGGAGTGGGATATTTAGAGCAACATGGCATCATCATCCAAAGAACAGATGGGCCAAAAGATCCGCGTGGAGACAACCTTTGATTTTCAATTGGTAAATCGTTTTTTCCAATTACCAGAATCGTCGAGTTCTAGCATAGTTCACTTCCGCTAGATGAATCGACTCTAATAGGCCCTGACGGTCTCCTGGTGCAACACTTCGTAACAAACGGGTGGTGGTGGTCTCGCCAATGCCTCGCCCCATCAAGCATAACACCGCTTCAATCCCTCTACGCTTGATCGCTTCAGCGCAGCGATTCATTCGGTCGATGTCAGCCTTCTCCTTGGAAGCCACCGTTTTCTCAAGCAAATCCTTCAGGCCTTCTCGCGCACATGCGAACATGCTACCACGACAACTTGCACAAGACAACTCCAAACGTTCGAAACGTGCAACTCTGAATGATTTGATCGTGCGACATCGCAAACAACAGAGAACTGCTCTTTCATTCATCAAGCGAGATTCCAATCGCTCCCTTACTTGCACATTTGACCAATTAGGCATCAATAGGTCTCTTTCTCCTTTGGCTGAAATTCCCAATGTGCCTGGCGGAGTTATTCGAACATCGGTTTGGCCTGATTGAATACTACGCAGAAGGTCTGCTGCACCTTCGACATCCATTCTTTCATGGAATAATCTACCCAATACTTCCTGCATTACAACCGTTCCTTTGTAACGACGTAACAATGCGCGCAGGTTGATTTTTCGAGGGTCAACTCCCTTGCGCAGGATTCCGAACACCTTGGCAACCTCGGCAAAACGCCAGCGAACTTGTCTTGAATTTGGAAGGGTGACAGATAGAATTCCTTCGACAGCATCAGGCGGAGTATCATTCAGCCATTGGAGCACTTCCTCGCTGGATAATCCACCCATCTGCAGGGTGATTCGGGTTGCTTCTACCAAGATTCTACCCATTTTTCCCGATTTCATTGAAGCCAAAGCCTGCAATAGATGAGCGATGGCTTCGTTGATTCGATTGCCATGACAAGAATTGACCACTATGGCCTCTTCTCTGGATTCAATCGTGATACAACGGTCGGTTGGTAAGGTGCCCGCACTGTCGAGGTGGCTGAGGACATTTTCCAACAATAACGCGCGGGATACATCATCGAGGGGATAATCCGAAACATCGAGATTTTCTTGGCAAAAGGTGGCGTATTGGTCGAATTCGTCTTCCGAGGGTTCAACGGCATCAACGTCTGCTGCCAACATGTGGCGAAGTCTGCCCACTTCTCTGGCAACTGCAGCAGGTGTAGGGGGCAACTCTCCAGACCATACCGGTGCAGTTCCCTGATCGCTGATTGGAGATACAAGCAGTTCTTCCTGCTCGGGGTCAGCATCGATGACTTGCCATGTCCTTCCTGCCATGACGAAGTGTCGGCGCCTACCATCTTCGTCATCACCACCCGAGTCTAGCGATAGGACGAAGGCTTCGTCTACGGAGCCTAGGGACCTTCTTGTGACTGCATCTCTGACGCGATACGATTGGTTGTCTGGAATCATTGAAAGGTGATTGCGAGCGTATTCCCAAGTACGACTTCCACCGCTGAACCAACCTTTGGAATATCTTGCAGGAATTGGCATTTTCAATTCTTCAAAACCTATTGGAGCAGAAGTTTCTCCTTTGGCAGGACGAGGAGGCTCGTCAGGTAAATTACGATCTTTGCAGAGCAAAAGAGATTCTTGCCACAGCACTTTGTTCCAAGTCCACCAAGGTCGTTGTTCTGCTTGTTCAGATAGATTGAGCAACCAATTGTCCTCCAGTATGCGAGCGACTTCGATGGTGTCTTCTCTGCTCCAATCTTCGAATTGATGAGCCTCAGCGATAATCGAGGTCGCTTCGTCGATAGCAACTACGCCCCAGCATCTTGCCATCTGCACGAGTTGATTGGCAACCACGGAGTATGGCCTTCTTCGCCATTCGATATCTTCGATATCCCCTTGTAAGGCTCTTCGGGCAATTACTGCTGATTCAGCAATATCATCGGCCTCCCAAGAAATAACCCTACCTCTTCCAACTCCCTCTAGATGGTGCTCGGCCCTTCCAACTCTCTGTAGCATACGGTCTACTGAACGCGGACTACGCATCTGTATGACGTGTGCAATGCTACCGACATCGATACCGAGTTCTAGACTACTGGTACAAATCAGTGCGTTGAGTTCACGTTTCCGGAGGTCATCTTCCATCGCCCTGCGCGTTTCACTGGCCAAGCTACCATGATGCACTCCTATGCGTAAATGCGGAGAGATGGTCTGCAATCTTTGAGCAACCGTCTCTGCAGCATTACGGGAATTAACGAATACGAGACACGGAGATTTCTCGGAAATTCGATCGCCAAGTATTCTGAGAGATGCGTGTGCTCTAGGTGACAATCCCAATTCAAAGCCAGCAGCTTCATCCAATGCGTCACTTTGTGCGGATTGCACTTCAATTTCAGTTCGCCTATCTCCTTCAACAACGATGGGTACACACTGTGGAGATATCCATTCTGCCACCTTTGTTGGGTTACCAACTGTTGCTGACAGGCCAACCTTCTGAACTTTGGTTCCGCTAAGTCTCTCAAGTCTTGCAAGGCCTAGACTCAATTGCCATCCACGTTCGCTCGCTGAAAGGTCGTGGACTTCATCGATGACTACTGCTTTGACATTCTGCAACATGCTGACAAGGCGATGTCCAGAAAACATGACCTGGAAAGTCTCTGGAGTTGTCACTAATACTGTGGGAGGATTGCGAACTTGCTTCTGTCTATCTGATTGTGTAGTATCACCATGCCTGAGCCCTACGCTAAGTCCGACGCTACTGGCAATATTGTGCAAGCGTCGGTCCACGTCCCTGTTCAAAGCCCTCAACGGAGTAATGTAGAGAATTGATAGTCCCTGCCAACCTTCTTTCAAACATCGGTCTAGTAGTGGCAATACTGCAGCCATGGTTTTGCCAGATCCTGTCGCTGCAACAAGCAAGCCATCGTTGCCTTTACTCAATGTTTCAACGGATGCAGATTGAATGGGGGTTGGACTCCAACCTGAACTGGAAAGATGTTCTTCCAATTCTTTGGAGTTTAGGCCGAAAACAGAACGTAGTGACGCGCGACCCCCTCCGTTATGGAACTCTATCCTCCTCTCTTTTGAGCCCACCGCCTCAGAACTGAGCAACGGATGAATGATATGTCAAGAGGCTGAGCGCAATTACGTGGACGGAGATTTCGACGAAGACGCCATCGACGATTGGTCGATGCGCACATGGGGTGAAGCCCCTATGGAAATCTTCCTTTGGTCGAGCATAGATAGGCGTCATGAAGTCATGTTGAAATTTTCCAATATGGTTGTCGTCGCACTTTTGTTGGAGAATGATTCAGGTGAGTTCTCTAATGAACGTCAGATTTTGATAAGAGTCAACGAATGGAACCCTGGTTCTGTTCAGGCTAATCGGATGGCGGATGGTTCCATCAAGGTGCGATTCAGGAGGCAGGATGTGACTTTGTCTCCAATGATGAGGCCTCATGATGCCCTCTCTTCAATGCTGGAAGAGTGGTTGATGAGTATGCGGGGAGAGCCAGATAGACACCGAGATAGGACAAAGCGCCTGAAAGCGGTCAAACGGCATCGAGACGCGGTCTCAAGAATGTTGGATCAAGCGAGCATCGAGAAATTGAATGAGGCCTATGAGGAGATGGAGGCCAGACTTAGTAGAGCAGAAGATGAACTAGGTGGCAGGGCATTCGAGGAAGAAACTGCTTAGGCTTGCATTTGTTTCCTTTCCAACTCAAATTCAGCGACCTCAGGGGAC
>DAWL01000112.1:0-13252 GCA_002505935.1 Euryarchaeota archaeon UBA226
TACCATCAGAGTTTCACCAGGAAACACAATATCATACTTCGGGAAATCCCATTCTGAATATGTCTGCAAATCCAATCGCTTGGGAGTTTCACCATCCAAGGCAAACCAAATTTGCATGACCTCCATGTTTTCATTACCGTTATTTGTTAAATTGAATGTCAACACATTCCCAGTGCCAACAGTGAAAGTAGCGTCGGTAACTCCAACTCCCCCTTCGGATGTAGTCAGCAAAGGAACTCTACTGAATCCTTGTCCTGCACTGACAATAGTCACTGAGTCTACAGAACCTCCTGACTGTGTATAAGTGGCAGAAAATCCAAGGCTTGAGGCTAAAATTGGAGTCAGTACTGCAGCACCATCTCCTGCATCGGAAGGAGATACTGTTATCGAAGAACAACGTTCACCTATTCCAGTTATTGTAATACTGTCAATAACTCCGGCAGAAACTCCGTAGGTACCAGTAGGAGCCGTTGTACAATCATGCACGAAATTCAGTGTCCCAGCGGAATATGTTGAGCCACCATTTGTTATGGTAATGCTATCTAGACTAGTCGCACTAAGCGTACCGCTACTACTGGTATATCCACTACCTGGAGAATTGATTGATAAGGAATCAATTGCATTGACATCATTACTTGCATCATCTATGCTGAAAGATGGAGAATCTTGCTCTTGAGATTTCTCCATCCGTTCAATTCCGGATTCAATCTGAGCATCGAGAGCAGAATTTGCTAGAACGAAAACGCTCAACATTGCCACTCCAACAATTAGAGCACCAACACCTGTCGAAGCACCCATCTCACCCCTCCATCTGGGAACTGTCCTGAGAACTGTTTCGCCAAGCAGTAATCAGCGCGGCGAAAGTCAAGAGTTCCTTATTCGGCAATTTATCTTCCAATGCGGACTCCGGATCTCCTGAAACTGCAAGATGGACGATTGAAACTACTGCATTGTACTCTTCCTCATTCAACATCCCAGATTGGGCTGCTTTCTGAAGGAAAGAAGTGGCTGCCATTCCAGTCATATTATCCAACAATAAAGCTGCTAACATGTGAGGACCGACATCGATTGATTTGGAGACTTCCTCCAAACCTTCGGGTGCTGCCAAAAATGGATTCAAGGTCAATGCTTGAGCCTCATAGAGTTCTAAGAGACTAGCAGCATCGTTTGCTGCCATCCTTGTACTACCTGACGCCGCGGCTTGAATGACCTCTCCAGATGCAGAAATGACACGATCAGTGGATTCAATTCCAGTAATATCTACTCCCGATGCAACCACTCCGGCTTCGAGTTCGCTATTTTCTTCATCCTCACCGTCATTACCTTCAGCATCTGCTTCCCCTTCACCATCGGATGAGGGTGAAGACTCTGGGATGTTGGTAATGGCATTTTGAATCTGAAACGACATGGAACGCATGGTATCCTCCACCATATCAAGACGGGAAGAGAGCAATCTCTCAAGCGCCTTGGTATCGACTGTCGCGGCAACGGTTGCAGGTGCTGGAGATGCAGCGGGTGAAGACTTTCCACTGGGATCTCCCAACATCTGGGAACCGATACGGACAACTGCCGACATAGGAGAGATGGTCCAAGCCTCCTCCTCTGAGAGTTCACCCTCATCAGGAAGAGGTACCTCCTCATACCCTACATTCGACATTGCCTCTAGCCGACGGACACTGATGTCATCTTCCGGGTTAGAACCGGATGATTTGGTGCCCTTTCGACTGCCACGACCTAATGGCCATGCCATGTCATCTCACCCCCCTCTAGAAACCTCCAATAGAAGGTCTCCAAAGAGTTGCTCAGAGAACCGAGTCCGCTTCATTCAGAGTACCAGAGGCATCCAGAACTTCATGTGTGCTGCCTCCACCATCTACGTGGAAGTTGAGATTGATAGTTCCATCATGCGATCCAGCTGCCCATCCAGTGTTAACATCATCAAGAGCACAATTGGTCAAGGTCAATGAGACGTAGTACTTTGTACCTGCACTAACTGAGTTTCCAGCGACGCCTGCAGTTAGAGTGGTTCCTCCATCTAAAGTGACTACGTTTTCATCATCTAAATCACCAGCGTCTTGTACGAAGGTGTTTGTGTCGTCATTACAGAATGTTTGGAATTTTATTGCTGTAGTTAGAAGTGTACCACTTCCTGGTGCCAATGAGAATATCAGATGCACATCGTCCCCCGCAGCAGCATAGAATGCCCCATGAAGTTGTACCTTTCCAGCAATCTCTTCTTGAGTGTCATCTCCAACAGACTGTGCGTTTTGCTGAAGTGATTCAGCAGTCTGAATAATTACCGCTGAAGCGACAGCGGCAACAAGAATCAATGCAATGAATACAATCATAGCGCCAATTCCAATAGCTCCTTCTTGCTTGTTTTCAACAGTTCTTGTTATCATTCAGACCAACTCCTCGCCTGCAGCGATTGAAAGGCCACTGCTCAAAACCTCGTATGTGGTTCCACCACCAGTTACTGACATTATCAGTTGGTAATCAGTACTGACTGCAAGATCACAGTCAGTTCCAGTACCACCAAAAGTTATCGGTAATTCATATGCAGTACCAGGTACAAATGGAGTTACTGCTCCACCTGCTCCACCTAGGGCGGTGGCTGCAGAGAAATCCGCATCTAAAACACCAACAACGGCACCATCATCACACATAATGCTGTATGAAGCTGCTGTCGAAGCAATCGTATCACTTCCAGCACCTAATTCAAATGTAATGATGATGCTTCCTGTAGCACCTGTGGCTGAGATCATTGTATTGAGCAGAACTATCTTCGTACCTTGTTCTGCTTGAGTATCTTGGCCAGTCTGCTGCGCTGTCTGCTGCAACTTCTCTGCAGTCTGAATAATGACTGCCGAAGCAACAGCAGCAACGAGAATCAGTGCAATGAATACAATCATTGCACCAATACCGATGGCACCATTTTCGTTCTTTGTCGGGCTTTTTTCTATCGTCTTCATCGTTTCAACCTCTTCGGTGTCCTTCCCACATCGCATCGCCTATATGAGTGTTAAGTGAATATATTGTACAATCCACCCACTCTGAATAGATAACTATTCATTATGCATTACATACCTCCGTCTAAAGCGATCTTCAATGGAATGCGGAAAGCAGCCACCTCGTCCGGAGCAAGGCTATTTATCAACGGAATTGTTTCGCACGTAAAGGACGGAGGCATCCATGGTTTAGCCAAAATATCCCGGTGTGTTTCCATACTTTTGTTTCGTATTCTGACAACACATGTTACCTCTCCCTGACGCACCTCATAGGCAGTCATTACAGACAGTCTTCGGGCTAACGGTGGTTGTTCAAGACCTAACGGAGTATCAGGAATCAAGTGGAATCGAAGATGTACATATCCTCCAGGCGGAAGGGTTGGTAAATCAACAGATTCTGGTTCTGCTGACCAACCTCTCGGAGTAGGAGCTTTGAGACGCATTGGTGGCAACGGCCTCCTACCATCATTTAGCAATCTAATCAGGAGCACACCGTGATCGCCTCCAGCAGGCCAACGATTCTCAACACCCAACCAGAAATTTCTGAACAAGAATGGATTGAGAGTAGAGGTTTCTCCTCCCGCAATGTCACCAATCAGCCCCTCTACTAATCCGGCAGCATCCTCCATCTCACCATGCTCTGCATGAGCAGATACATTTCGTAACTTTCGAAGAACCGATTCAAGTTCATTTTCTGCGATTGTTTTCTCCTGTAGTAACCGATGTAAGATCGCAATGTTTCGGCGGAGATGTTGAACTTCCTTTTCCATTCTATTCATTTTGCGATCTGCCCTGCGCACGCTTTTCCATGCTCCAAAGAGGTTGTGGCCCTCCAATAATTCCTTAGCTTCGCGTATATCCTCATCTATACTCATAACCGCTGCATCATCATCTAAAACTCCGAAAATCGTTTGTTCAAGTTGCCTCGAACCCTGCAACAACTTATCTGCTGTAGCCTGAGATGCAGCAATGGCTTTTCTAGCCCTCTCGATATCTGCCGTGGAGAAATTATCCTCTGCACCATCGGTGGCAGAGCTAGAATCTGCAGGATTATTATCAGAGAAAGTCTGCCCCTCTAATCTATCGTTGCCTTGAGGCAAATCCGAAATATTTGACGGAGACGCAGCAGGAGAACCATATCCGCCGGAATATCCCGATTCATCTACAGACATCAATCGTCACCTCCTTCAGAATCTTGGTTGAGAATTGCTGACATGTCAAGTCCGGAACGCGCTAATTCAGTCAACAATCTCGCTGGATCTCCTAACTCAACCTGCAAGCGATCTGAACGATGGTTGATGTCGATTATCTTTTGATAGATATTGCCATAAGTGGATTCAGCCGTACGGATAATGAACCAAACTCCGCCAATTACAATCACTAGGTATGCAAATAGCATTGCAATATTCATTGGATCGGGATTCAACCTAGGTGGTAGCCCCAGAATCACAACCATAGAACCCAGCACAGGAACTGAAAGAATACGCACCAATTGACGGCGGGCATTTCTCAATGCAGAGTAATGATCAGTATAGATTGTCGATTGTCCTTGCTTGGCTCTTTGGTAGTCCTCGTGCACCAACTGGAACTCCTCTCCAGAACGCCAGGCAATCCAAAGCACCCATAGGGCTCCAATTACTAACCAGATGAAACTGAACCATATTGAAAATGTGCTTTCAAACAAGGCACCCATGTGGAACGCTAATCCGGATGCCAACGCTCCAGTGAAAGCTGCTCCTTGCAAGAATTTCTCACTCTGGCTACCGATTCGCACCATTATACCCGTTAAAATCAGCAACAAAGCAAAACCAATCACTGTCAATGCAGGATGCGGAGCCCACGAGGTCACCTGACTGTTCATGACGCTCTTGTCATCTGCCAATTCATTACCTGATGCAAGTTGTGCGGAGACTGTTGCACTACAGTCTATGCTAGCATCATGTTCCCACCAATCCAAACGAGTTGGATTTACACTCCATTCCAAAGTTTGTTCTTCCTGTGGAGGCAGCAATAGGACCTCTTGAACTGCATCTCCAACTACAGACATACCGGATTCACATGTCAATTCAACAGCAACCATGGCCGCAGAAGCAGTACCAGTATTGCTGAGGTCCACTAGAACTGTGACTTCTTCATCTTCCACGACAGTCTCTCCAGAACTCAAGCGCAGATTGGAGAGTTTTGGGTTAGCAGTATTCTTTATCTTGAAACCAAAAGTAGCCTCAGTATATTGTGTATAATTCTGATGCTCCTCAGAATTGTATAGCCGGAAGGTCAAGTTCCACCCATCATCTGCAACCAAGTATGGATGAACCGGAGTCCCAATGATTAGTTGTAACCATTGTTCTTCCCAAGCCAAGGCACCGGGCAGGGCTATCTGGCTACCACCTCCAGAATCACCACATTCTAGATTCATGTTGAAGGGATAATTATAGGCTCCAACTTGCAACGAGAAGGACCATTCATCAAATCCTGGATCTACCAAATCCGAAGTAGGGATCAGGCGCTCTGTGCCACAAAGCTCGATTTCGTAAATCACCATTCCAGAATTCGCCAATGGTATGTGAGACCATTTTAGATACTCCGTAACCGTACCCATACCTTGGGCAACAGGTTGGAAAATTATCGGCTCGCCATCGGAAAACATTCGAGACATCTCTAGTCGTGAAATCAAAACTGAAGAACCGGAAACATCTGCATCTACAGGACGAATCTCGACTATCAAATCGCCAGCGAGAAGAATGTCAGGTTCATATTCTACGGCAGTAACTCGGAAACTAAGAGGCACTGGTTCACCGACTGGCATGTTCAACAGAGCTGGAGCGAAATTTGACACCTCCCAGGCCTGTTGAATACCGGCACCTCCAGGTCTAACAATGGAATAGATAATTTCTACTGTAACATTACGATTACCAGTGTTAGTAACTTCGGCATTGTATTCCCATTCGCTATCACGATAAAAGTGGGCGATTTCATCCCAGCCAGAATGATTCATCTTGAAAACCGGTGCGACCGTCAATTCTGTACTAGCGCTCCCCACAATTTCGCTACTCAGATCGTCCTGTGCACTGAAGGACAAAGTGTATGATGAGCCATCTGACATCCCGGTAGTTGAATCCAAAGGCGGCACAACCACAATCAATACAACTGAGGTAGCTTCGCCCTGAGCTAGAGAGAATGATTCCTGCCCAAGAACCACTTGCCATCCTGCGTCATTACTAGAAGAAAATGTGAAATTCTGTAACAAATTACCCGTATTGTTGAGATCTATCACCAAAGTCAGATTCTCTCCAGGAATAACATCAGGGACGTTAGGAATACCAATGCTGATTCCCTTGGAAGCGTTGATGCTGACGTCGATCAACACCGATTCGTTAACTCCTTCCGGCGCACTAACATGCAATCTGGCGGAATGGTTGTAATCACTACTAGCATCCGAAGCTGGAGAGATTCTTACTTTGACACTGGCAGTATAACCAGCTCCTATGGTTATTTCTTCATCGCCGTCGATGAAGAAAGCGACATCATTGGATTGACTGGTATCCAACCATAGAGAATAGGTAGTCAACACATTCCCAGTATTCTCAATGAATACTCTAGCATAAGGAGGGGTGTCGGTTAAACCAACTTCCAAATGTATCTCATCCACAGTAATGTCGGCGCTTACCTTCTCCTGAGTATCAAATTCCACATCCTTAGTAAACAATAATTCACCAGTAGAAAGATCAGCCACCATCAAGGTGATGACATTGGTTACTCCTGCGGGTGAATACGAAGGGACGGTAATATTGACAGAGAATGAAACAACATCATTTCCACTGAATTGTGGATGGTTATACATCTCTGGTTCAACGTCCTTGATTTGCATGCTAGATGCCCCAGAACCTACACCAACATCCCAATCAGAAGGGTGCCCGGAACCTAAGGATATCAGATAGGATGTCAAATCATTCCCAGTATTTGTGAGATTGAAATCAAAAATAGACTCATTACCGGGGATCACCTTCAGGTCCTCTTGATGTTCAAGTTCAACCGAAACTAATTCAGGGATTGTGATTGTAACTATTCTCTCCACTGGTGCAGCATTGACATTGGCATTGCTTTGAGCAACCGAGATTGTCGGACTGGCAATGACTGGGACCGTCAAAGTTCCCGCAAGTGGTAACATATCAGAAGGTCCTAAGATTCCCAAAGATGCCATCTCTGTCTGTCCAAGTGCCAAAGAGGTAGAAGTAATCGAAGTACTTGCACTCCATCTGTTTACCTCGAATAATCCTCCACTTGTAGAAGGAGTGAAACTTACATTACCAACTTCTAGGGCGACGCCGACTGCGTCTTCAGGGCCGTTCACCAGATTGTGTACTACTTCTACTTCCATATCGACGAACAACTCTACCCCAGTACTGCCCAAGGCGCCAAGTATCTGTTCTTCTGTCAAATCGATTTGTGTAGTTTCCAGTCCTGGATCGACAATTATTGTTGGTTGTACTGAGATCTGTTCATCGACAGAGGTTGAGATCCCACCATTGGAAGGGGCTGCTTCTAACCACAGGCCAAGTGTTTCTCCATCCCTCAACCTGTTACTAGGATCCATGGGATTCTGCAGAGAAGGCGATGAAACCAAGACCGAAACAGTCCTGCTCTCTCCGACCGGAATAATATCGGTGGTTGGTGTCAGAACTGTGGCTTGCCATCCATTTGCTGTCGAAGAGAAACCTGTATCCATAACATAGGAAGATGGTACGTTTCCGCTATTTGTAATAGTGAATGGAACCGAAACGCTCGAACCTGGGATTATTGGAGTAAAATGCACGGTATCAGCACCTGGACTGAATGCGACATCGGGCGCTACAGTATAGCCAGTACCTGCATTATCAATAGTTACACTGGAAACTGCTCCGCTACCATCCATTACAGCGGTAGCAACAGCACCACTACCATCTCCTCCTGAGAACACGAGGATAGGGGTTTCCTCCGCACCCGAAGAGTCGAGGTAATTGCTACCCGAGGAAGTAATGATGACCCCCCCTATGCCTCCACTTCCATCTAACCAAACAACTCCTTCAGCCCCCATATGAGGAGACTCAAGTTCTGCACGGAACAAATCTCCTGCCATCACTTTGGCTGAAGCACTCAAATCATAGGATGCTGAAGTCGAAGTCAATGTCAAATCCACTTGCTCAAGCTCTGAACGTGCAGCATTCTCCGGAACTGACACAGGAATAACTACTGACAGCATCCCATTCGAATTTACAACCGTAGTAGTTTCTCCATCTTGAGAAATGTCAGCCCAACCGATGGATGACGACAATGAGATATCGAAGCTATCCGCAGCATTGCCGATATTTCGGACAACGAAAGTCAATTGAGTAGTGTCTCCGGGCTGTGTAGAACGATCAGCGGGTGCACTAAGTAACGCATTGTAAGGGGAAAAGGTGACATTTTGGGCAGCGACTATGGAGGAAACATCGTCACCACTACTACCATTGAACAAGACATCCACTGCCATGCTCCATGAACCATCTATACCAGAAACATCAGCGTCAACAGATACTCCACTCGATTGAGAAATGCTGGTTAATGTTCCCGGTGATAGCACCACTGGCGAAGAATGGAAGGCGAGACTGGTAGATGTGCTGAGATTATTCAAAGTTAGTCGCAAAGTGGCTTGGAGAGGCATGACTCCTATATTTCGAACACTAGCAGTTATTCCCAGATTATTATCTGAAAACCTGACATCAGTTTCGCCGATTGCTGGTTCCGGGGTATCGTGACTAGATACCTCTCCACTCTGCAATGATGATACTGAGAAGTCGAGATTTGCTTGATTGTTAAGGGAGTTTGGATCTTCTGCTGTGTTGACAGTAGCCCTCAATCGCTGCGAGGCACCCTCTATTGCACTCCAGTTGAATAGCACTGCTGAAGCCTGACCTCCTGGTTGAATTGTCTGCAAGATTGCAGAATCCACGAGATTAGAGGGGTTCGCAACGCTACCATTGTTCAATACAACTATACCTGCCGATGCAGCAGTTCCTACATTCTTGACCAGGACCGAAACTACGTGCTGCCCTGGTGCGAGAACTATTCCAGAACCAGTATCTATTGAGCCGCCGCTTGAGATTGTCACAGAGACCACCTCAAGATCAGGAGTACCTGAACGAGCCTCGCTCGCCTCAGCAACTTCAGGGATGAAAGTCAAGGCTAACGGAGCTAATAGAATAGCGATAATTGAGAATGCGAGAAGCTTCTCATGCCTCATCTTCTGTCACCCCTTTGGTCCTACTCGGCATGGAGAATCTCTGAATATCCACTCTCTTACCTTGGCGCTTCCATTGCGCCACTAATTGGTTCAACAATAACTCATGAATAGAATCTGGGATGCCCAATCTCCTGCGCTCCTCCCAAAGAAGCAGTTGTTCGGTCCTCGTCAATATCCCGTCTTTTAGGTAAAGTTCCAGTGTCTTGCGGTATGCATCTCGATCACTAATGGCATAGACAATTGTATCACCGGGAAGTAAGTCTGCCTTGGCTTGAATCTGATTGCCGAGTGTTAGTGCTTCATCATACGTCAGACTGCGGTTGTCAACCTCGGATTGTATGTTGCTTGCAATCTCTTGCAACCGGTAATGGGTGGGGGCTTTGTGAATCTGGCGCAGAATCTTTCGCATGCGCCGAGTCATCCGCGCCTCCACCATGACCACCTTAGGTTCCCGCGGGATTATGAACCCTTTTGCTGTAATTAGCGTTTTTTACCCATTATGAATATATTATGATTCGATATGCATATTTGCTAGTGGGAGCGTGCACGAAGGATTGAGAAGTTGCGCCCCCTGCGCGGAGCATGAGCGCAGAAACAGTAGAACTTGAAGCGGGGATGAATGCACCACTATTTGACGCCATAGACTCCACAGGAGCGGCGCATGAACTCAGCAAGATCAACTCAGAAGGGAACGGTGTAATTCTCTACTTCTACCCCAAGGACAATACTCCCGGATGCACAGTACAAGCTTGTGACTTCCGAGACCAAAAACAAATCTTCCAAGATTCTGGATATGTCGTTCTAGGAGTCTCCAAAGATTCGGCCAAGAGTCACGATTCCTTCATCGATAAGCAGAATCTGAATTTTCCACTGTTGATGGATGAGGACCTTTCCATACATCAGGCCTATGGAGTATGGAGGGAAAAGAAGAATTACGGACGAACATACATGGGCACATCTCGTTCGACCTTCATAATTTCAAACGAAGGAATCTTGCAATGGGTAGGATACAATGTCAAAGCCAAGGGACATGTTGATAGAATCCTCAAGGAACTAAACAACGAGTGAAGATTGTAATGTCTGAACCAGTACAGAAAATGCCCCTACAAGGTCAGCGTATCGTTCTAGATGGCGGTAGCATCGCATGGTGGCCATGCCACATCGGTTCAGATACTAAGATTGGAGAAGAGTGTTCGATAGGTTCCTTGAGTCACGTTGGAAGAGGAGTTAACATCGGTAGTAATTGTAGATTACAAGGTGGCTGTTACATTGCTGATTCTAGCCAAATTGGAGAAGGCGTATTCATCGGCCCCAATGCTTCTATTCTCAACGATAGATATCCGCCCTCTGGAGGAAAGCAATTTTGGAAACCGGTTGTTGTCGAAGACGGAGCGGTGATTGGAGGAGGGGCAACAGTAGTTGCTGGCGTCAGGATTGGGAATAATTCCGTACTAGCCGCAGGTGCTACAGCCATATCCGACATCCCTAGTGGCGAAGTTTGGGGCGGAGTTCCCGCAAGATACATCATGAGCCGCCAAGAATACAATTCGAGGAGGATTAGCGATGGATGAGAAACAAGTGGTCATCAACTTCCTGGAACGCTGTGTAAATTACTCTGATGATTCAATCATTCGCAAAAGGCAACGCGGCGATGTGGAGGACATTACGCGCTGGCAAGCCTATCGCGACTTCACCGCTTACGCAATTAGCGAAATCAAGGATGGCAAATTAGATCCGTGGTTCAGGGGAGAAGAAGTGGAAATATCTGGCTCCGATGAGAGTGATGAATCTGAGCAGCAAAACTTCTCCATGAAGACTCTAGCACACCAAGAGAGAGCGAACCTGCTAGACGGTTTAGTCGCACCAAGACCTGTGTTCGTTGCCGCAACCTGTAACTCTGAAGGTGTACACAACCTAGGCCTCTTGTCAACAGTTAGTGTTGCCTCCAATAGCCCTGCTCTACTTACATGCTCACTTTCCCAAGACCGAAATGGAAGACCGCGAGATACCCTCATGAATCTACGACAAGATCCCACTATCAAACTACATCTGATGCGAGCCAGTCTCGATGCGACCAAGGTTGCTGAAGCGGCAGCAAATGCGGCTCCAAGGGAAGTTTCGGAATGGGAGTCATTGAATGCAAAGCCTCCAGATCTACCTGCATCCTTGGCTACTCTGCACTGTCGGATGTTAGAAGAGCATGTTCTCCCTAATGCGGTCGCTACCCTTTGCATATTCGAAGTCGAATCGATAAGCATCTCCAAAGAATTGGGCGATGATATCATCAAAGGGGGTAAAGCCGAAACTCTGTACCAACATGGTTGGTGCCATCTGCACCCCAGCGATGCGGATTGGAGTCATCTCATCCATTGATGCGCGCATCGATTGCGTGCCAAGTTCGCACAAGGCCCTGCTCAAGATTTGTCCAAGGCTGCCAACCTAATTGACGCGTGGCGTCAGAAATATCTGGGCAACGTCTCTTACTATCTCCAGGATATCCCTTACTGTGCTCAATAGTGACATTCTTACCACTTATCTCAACTATACTTGCTGCTAAATCTGCAATACTTGTCTCTTCAGTACTGCCCATATTCCATACCGCTCCCTCCAATCTTGAATTGTCATCTAATGACCTGTCAGTGAACCCTGCTAGGAGGAAACCTTCGGTAATATCTCCAACCCAAGTGAAAGAACGTGTCTGTGAACCATCTCCATGAAGCGAAATTGGCCTACCACTAGCCGCTGAATCCATGAACATGGAAATTACCTGACCATACTCATTACCTGGGCATCTTGCTCCATAGGCATTGAATGGACGTACGATTCGACAATCCAAATCTTTGGTACGTACTGCATGTTGTACCAAAACCTCACCGATATATTTGCTAGCACCGTAACTATGTCTCTGATGTAAAGCAGCGTCTTCGAATAATGAGTCATGAGCAGTAGCCATTGGTTGATCCTCCACCAAACCGAGAGCCTCAGGAGATGATGCGAATACCAATCTACAAGCGTGCTCAGTAGCCAATTCCAATGCTGCCAAAGTAGTGTTAACGTTGACATCGATTACCATGTCAGCCTTCTCGTGAAACCAACGCGTACCATTGACTGCTGCTAGGTGGAAGATTACATCTACTCCATCAATCAACTCTACTGCTTGCTGCAAAATCTTGGCATCTGCACAATTTCCCTTGAGGAAATGGAAATCGGGACTACCCTTGCAATCATCTAGATGCTTTTGACGTCCCCTAAACAGGTCATCAATTGCAACAACAGCGTGACTACGAGCCAATAGTTCCTCTACCAAGTGGCTGCCCAAAAAGCCAGCACCACCTGTCACAATGACCCGAGCCATGCTACCCGAACCCGCTGCGGTTCATCAAACTCTTTCGATGACGGTTAGAGTGACTATGCCATTCTCCAGTTTCATCTCAACTTCATCTCCATCATTAACCTCTAGACATGGATCTTCATCAAAGGAGTGAGCATATGGAATCCCCAACAGCGAACAAGCAGGCATCGTCAAGGTACAAACATCCCGATTAACCACAGCCAAAGGCCCAACACCAGTGTATGCAAGACCCATCAGAACATATGGAGCAACAGTTGAACCTGACCCCTTTGGAAAAATTACTACTCTACCATCCAAAGCCTCGCCGTCCAATGGATGTCCTGTTTCCTCAACAACGCCAGTATCGCGATTGACAAAACCCAAGAAGGTCAAAGGAACATCGCTGCACAAGGCCTTACCACGCACTACCCATGACTCCTGACTGGCAAGTCCTTGGCCAATAATACTGGATTCGCCCTCTCGTTTCGATTTGTTGCTTCGGTGCTGTGGCCTATCTTGTGAACTATGCAATTCGACCCTTCCTTTCAGAAGGTTCGGATCAAAAGCATGAGCCACGCATTCCTCTAATCTAGCCACACTGGTAGGCATACGATTCAAGCCACTGGTCAGATAATGCTCAGCCTTGAGAGAGTT
>DAWL01000112.1:13607-13743 GCA_002505935.1 Euryarchaeota archaeon UBA226
TAACTTCTGGACATGTATCTTTGAGTACCAAAGCCCCTGCCTCTTCAAGTACCGCTAATGAGCCATCAGCAGAAGCCAATTCGTGAACTGTTGAACTGCAGAATACCCACAAACGTTGTTCTGGAATCTTTCGCCC
>DAWL01000193.1 GCA_002505935.1 Euryarchaeota archaeon UBA226
GAAAAATTCTAGAAATGTAATTTATTCGAATCAAAAATTACGAAAATCCGCCTATACTATAAATATGGCAGGAGTACTCAGCGAATGCACCGACTGGTAGTTGGAGGACTGAATATGAAGAAAATAGTACCAATGACATTGATTCTACTGATGTTTGCAAGTGTATTTGCTAGCACAGCTTGGATCGATTTGAATGAGAATGAAAAGAGCGATGCTGCGGATGGTCGAGCTGCACAAGATGCAGCGATTCATGGTATCCATGAGCCGCGCGCTAGTAGCCTAGATCCGATGACGGGTGAGTGGAGAAATACTGTCAAGGCCGGAGAACCTGTCAGTATAGTTGCTGCTATCCAGAATCTTGGTGATGACAGCATCACCGAGATGAATGTTGAAGCAACAGTATATCTTGAAGATGGAACCGTTGCTGTAGATGCAGGACCTGATGGGCAATTAGGAACATCTGATGATAGCACCCTCTCTTGGACTGATTCAGTAATTTGTGACGATGCAAATGCTTGTTCCGAAACTAGCCTTGAAACAGGCGCTTGGCTGAATGGCGGTTCATACTCTGTAAGAGATTCATCTGGAGCGCCAATTTCATGGGATGCTCCTCTCGGTGCATACACCATTGCAGTAGAGGTTGATCTTCCTGGTGGAGATGACGATGAGGACAACAACATGGCTATCGTTGATATCCAGGTTGTCAACTGGTACGATATCGGGGTCTCACTAGCGTGGGATAGCGGTGCTGAAAAGGAGTCCGGGGCAGGAACTCACGATTACACATTGACTGTCTCTTCAGATGGTTCAGAGTATTGGTCTGCCCGCGAGGTAATCGTTGATTTGATTATCACTGAGGAACCAACCGGTACTTTGGATGGCGGTACAGGAACCTCCACCTTAACCGCAGGAACTTCCGATGATGTTGAGGTCTTCTTCAACATGTCAGCTCCTTGTGATGATACTAACGGCGACGGCCAGTGGACCACCGCAGATGATGGCGATTGCGATCCAAGAAATGGCAATGCAACCCGTACTGTGGTCGATTACCAGTCGTCTTGGACACACAGTGGCTCAGTAACCTTGGCAGATAACGCAGATGGATCTTACACAATTTCAGCAGTTCTCAGGAATTATACCATCTATGGTGCGGCTCCTGAGTGTCTAGAGACATGGGAAGATGAGTCCGCTGACGCAGATGGAAATGTAATCAGGACCACCAATTCTTCTCAGAACATCTGTGAGGTGTCAGTAGAGACTGATGATAACAACTCAAACAATGAGGATGATATCTCGGGATACATCGGCTCTTTCCACGATATTGCGCTAACCTCTGTTGCTGTTGCACAGGGATACGATGCTATGGGACAGGGTGAAGCAACCACAATCGCATCCGATGGAGACATTGGAGTTGGCTACAGCATGCTGTACGCTACTGTTGAGCACCGTGGCAGTCCGGGAACTGGTCCATATGATTGGCAGGTTGATTTCACTGTGACTGATTTGTCCGATGATACAACTACTTCTTACACAGCAGATGAGTGCCCAAGTGGAGTTGGTGCTCCTTACGTTCACGACATGATTGGAGATACAGTAGACTCCCACCCATTCGGTACTGCTTGTGTTGGACACAACTTCTCTTCTGGTAAGTACAAGGTTGAAGCAGCAGTTTCCATGGTTGGTGGCGATGGTACCACTGATGATGAGAACTCAGCCAATGACGATGCATTCGGTATGTTCGATGCACGAAATAATGACCCGGTACTTTCCCTATCTTTACAGAGTCAGGGAGATATCAAAATTGGAGATGTTATCACCTTCGACGCCAATGCATTCGATGCAGAGGATCTCACAGGCGAGTCGCTAACTTATGATTGGAATAGAGTCACAATTGATGGAATAAATACACCACTCGTTGAATGTAACGCTGATGCTCAGAACGACAAGGGTTATCGTGTATGTACCGTTCTTGTTGACCAGTCTTGGGCAACTACTCTGCCGGTAAGCGTAACCGTTACAGATCCACATGGTGGAGAAGATTCAGCAACTACGGAAGTCATGGTTTGGAATGTTGGACTCGCCAGTGGCAATTCTGCTGACGGGGCTGTTTCGGTAGAATATACGTTGACATACAATGCAGCGTCTGCATGGGAAATCAATGTCTCAGATGGCGATGCAGAAACCGGAGTTATGTTGGGTTCAGCAGAAGCAGATTCCATGTATGTACTAGATTTGGCCTTGACTCACATGGATTCATCAGACGTCCTTGAGCAGTCTTTGACAGTAACTTTCCCAGGAAGTGCTGATGAGGATTATGGTCTGTACTGGAAGAACGATCAAACAAATTGGGCAGATGGTCTGCTAGACGGAACTGCAGTTCAGGTCAATTCAACCCACATGTCCTTTACTTGGGATGGTGGCGATTTGGGAGGCACATTGTACTCTGGTTCCCTTGGAATATTCAACGCAGCTGCTGATACTGGAGAGGTGCCAGCAAATGGAATCGCCAATGCATGGTACCAGAACCTTGCAGGCGGACAGATTGTCGTTAAGTGGAATTTGACCAACAATGGTGCTGACCTTCTAGAGACTGATACTCTCGAAGTGTGTACCTCGGCAGATGCTTGCAGCAACTTAGGGTCTGCAACTGCTGCAACGCAGCACATTATCACCGGAGATCACGGGGAACAGTTCAACGTAACCGTAAGTGTGACCAACACTGTAGGTGCGAACCCAGCAATCGGTACTTTCACAGCAACAGCAGATGCCGCAGTTGATCCTGCACCAAGCGTCGCCTTTGGTGAGGTTACCAATGGTTCCAGCGCTTGGACCATCGCTTTGACCGTTTCAGATGCTGGTGATGCAGATTCATTCCACGTATGTTGGAAGAATGGTCCATTCTCAGCAGCAATGTTCGCCAGTCAGTCCGGCGTGACCTCGGAACTTTCGTGCGTAAAGGCAGACAAGGCTGATACATCGGTTGACGTCACCAAGCCCGGAGACACCGTACACGTAGTCTACCACTTTGCAATCTATGCAGAGGATGAGGCTGGTAATATTGTAGCAACAGATGCGAGCACCACAATCGACCGCTGGGGTACTTCCTCAGGAAACACCAATACTGACGGAACCTTGGGAGACGATCTTGAGGCAGAGCAGGGTGTTCCAACCTGGGCTTGGGGTATCATCATCGGAATCGTCGTTGTCGCTTTCGGAATTGGAGCTTTCATCCTAAGCCGTGGTGGCGAAGGTGGCGAAGGCAAGGAATGGGATTACTGATCCCTTACTTGTTTACGAACAAGCAGTATCCCCTCTAAGGGGTGAGATTGGCCGGCTGGGCTACTTGCCCAGTCGGTCACAATTTCGGTTGGTCCAAAGCAGTATGTCATGTACTCTATTACCATGGTCAATATCTATCACTTGACGATCATATTCGTGGTTTCTGGGCTGCCTTTGGTGATGCTTATATTCATTCATTGAGATTCTTTGAATAATTCAAGCTTCAATTAAATCGTTTGATTGTATAGTAAACACACGATTGCGATACTTCATTCATTTACGCCCATAACCGACCAACAAGCGCGCGAAATTCTAAGAAAACTCCGTCATAATGCCCTTAATTCTCTATTTTTTTAGAGTTAATTTATGGCAAGTTTTCGCCATATTTGTAATTTTGAAAAATCGCCGATTCCTGAACCGTATGGCATTTTTTCAAATATTATGTACCCCAATGCTCATAAGTGTCGTAAGTTCTCCGAAGGCTTGCATACAGTCCGTATACGGGGTTGATGACAATATGATAGGAAACAACATGAAGAAGACAACAATCTGGGGGGGGCTCTTTAGCGCCCTATTCCTCTGCGCTTTGATGGCATTGATGCCATTCAGCAGCGTAGTGGCTCCAGCGAGCGAGACTGACTATACGAATGAGTCTGAGACAGCAGAAGAGAAAGCAGATCCTTTCTTCTTGCCTGAACAGATAGAACCAGTTAACTGGGAGTATGGTCTTGAGAACGAATTAGAAGGCATGAGGAATTGGAACCAGAAAGCCTTCGTGCACGACGGTGAGGTTAAGTTGCTAACTAGCAGCGAACCAATCCATTATGCTGACAACGGTGTTTGGAAAGATATCGATGTCAACATTAAAGCCAATGCAAATGGCTGGGAAGTGACCGAGAACGCCTTCGAGACTTACTTCCCTGCTGATGTTGGCGCTGGTGTCGTGATTCACCTGGACCCGAATGTAGATCCACTGGTGACCGGTATTGCGCCACAAGTCGTGACAATGGATGAGTCCGGTGTTAACCCAATGGTTCACCGAGTCGCTCCTTCTCATGACGCAATCAGCGTTGGAGGAAACGTGATTCGCTATCCAGTTGCACAAGATTTCGACTTGGATTACGAGGTCTCTTCAACCGGCGTCAAGCAGGATTTGATTATCCGCGCCCAGCCTGTTGTTGAGGAGATAGACCACTGGTTCGGACTAAGAGAAATCATGCGCCTACCTGCAGGATACGCTCTATTCATCGGAGACAAGATGGTTGAACACGAGATTCTAACTACCCAGGAAACGATGAGCATCCGTAGCCTAGAGACTGGTAGCCAACTCGGAGAGATACCACCTCCAGTAGTAATCGAGCCAGGAGCAGAGGAACCATACATCGCCACATTCTTTGTCAGCGTTGAGAATGGATTGATTTCCATCACTACCGCAGTCGAGACTTCTTGGTTGATGGATGAGAACCGCACCTTCCCTCTGTCTCTTGATCCAAGCATCAAGCAGACTAGCAACTCTGGTGGGTACTGTTATGTCTATTATGCACGCTGCTATTCAAACAATTACCGATACATGTACAGGTATTACAGTTCTCTCTATTACTTCCCATGGAGCAAGTATCAGTTCAACTCCAACAACCAACTACCTTCAGGTGCAACCGCAGGTACCGTCAAGTGGAAGCAGTACATGCAATATTCAAACACATGGGGTAGCAATACTCACACTGTTGCAATCATGAAGACGTGTGGTACGGCAACTGGGTATTATCAGAGGACGGTCCCTACAGCTTCTTGTACCAGCACCAGTATGGGGAATAGCGATTTAGGCTCTACAGGTAGCTGGAATAGCAAAGCAAGGAAGATGATCAGTTCGCAATGGAACAGTCCGAGCGTAGGTACTTTGGGCCTTGGTACAGGTTGGAAGACAGCAACTCTGTCTACCAGTGGTGCCAGTGATGTTATCAGCGCATTGAGCAACAATGGCGTAATTGGAATGACATACCGAAACACAAACAGCAATTACTACTACACTTACTCAAACCACGCTGGAACCAATAACGGATACCTCGAGATTTCCTATACTGGAGGTTCCGATACTACAGCACCGACATCTGAATTCTTACCATACGAAGTAACATCCTACAAGGAGGGTGCCCGTACCTTCTTCACTACCCTCAAGGATGGAGCAGGTATCGATACAACTTCCTCTGGTAAACCACATCTTTACTACAGTATCAATGGTGGTTCATACACCAGTGTTGGAGCGACATCCATTGGTAGCTGTTCAAGCAGCGCTACTGATTGCCGCTTTAAGGCAACTACAGCAAGCATCAGTGCAGGAGATAGTGTGGATTACTTCTGGGCATATCAAGATCTAGCTCAGACTGCAGGAATGAATCCAAATGGAAACAATTTCGCAACTGATCCTGCTGGAGGAACCGGTTCGCCAAGCAGCGCTACCGCTCCTTCCACACCTTACAACTTTGAAGTTGAAGATGTTGTGAATGGTGGAAATGACAAGAAATTCGTTGTGTTGACAACTGATGTCTATTCAGGAAGCAACTACAACCCGTCGAAGTTCTTTGACAGGCAGATGACATACTACGATAATAGCGATGAGTTCGTATTCGAGTTTGACACAAGTAATTGTGGAACTGGATACAGTAATTCCTGTTTCTATGCATCTACCAGTTCAACCAATTTCTACAGCAACTGGGTGACCCAGTGGACCACTTCACCTTCGAGCGGTTACAACGGCTTCGGCGGAACACGCTCTGGTAAGTCTTTGCAGCACAAGGATTTGGGCGGATACCTAACAATCTCTGCCCAGCATGGGCCATCAATGAACCTAATTTACCATTATGATAGTTCGTCGAATGACTGGGGTATTGTTGGACTTGACACTTCCACTGGTATTGATGAAGTATTGACAGGTGGAAACTCAAAGACCCATCGCAGTACCTATGGATACACCAAGGCTTGGAACATCAAGTTGGACGACATCTACGGAACTGTTGGTAAGTTTGACTTCAACGGCACATACTCGTCCAGCAGATCCAATTGGATGTGCGTAGGTACCAACGGATTCTACTACTTCTTCCGTTCAACCAGCAGCAACCCTGGATGCTCATCTGGGTACTACTACATCTACTCTAACTCCTACAGGTGGACTGGTTTCGCTCTGAACGCAGGATACTACGGTAGAATGGCCAGTAGTGGTGACATGTCTTACAAGGTAAGTAAGGTTGCTCCAGAACCTGATCTTTCAAAGCCTAATGTCATACATTCTACGATGAAGGATAGTCACTCGACAAAGAGGACCTTCTCGTTCACCATTTCGGATGCTGGAGAACCCCCATCTGGATTGAACACTTCATCCGCAGCTGGTGTTGGACCAACTCTCTACTATACGATTACAGATGCTGATGGCACTGTTGGAACTCAGCAGACCAAGATATTGTCTCCTGATGACACCCGCAGCAACTGTGTGTTGAATGCATGTACATGGAGTGCAACACTATCTGACTTGGAGCGTGAGAGTTCTATTTCTTACTACATACGAACTCAGGACCTTTCAACAGTATCTAGTGGACCTAACGTCAATCAGACCTCTGCGAACACCTTTGAGGTCGCATGGCCAAAGAAGGTCTTCATCGTAGAATGGCACGACCTTGGATACAATGACCAGTATACCTGTAATATACAGGCAAGATTGTATGATACTACAAATGAGATTGAGTTCCATTATGACCCCGATTGTGAAGTGTATTACGACTATGCAACTGTCGGTTATCAGGACCAGACGCGAAATAAGGGAGATACCCTACGCAATGATCTTGGATACATGGGTAACACCGCAAAGGGTATCGGTGGAAACCCACACGATGTCAACTACCGAATCTTCACTGACAGTAGTAGTCATGGTTGGGAGTCCTTCGATACTGGAGGATTCTCCGAGTTGACCAACTACAAGACGGCAATAACCGGTACCAGCAATGGCCGCCCATACCTGTACTACTGTTCTAGTCAATACTACTGGAACACCTACAAGGCTAACTGCGATGCTAACATCGATATGCCTGATGACTTCACCTTCGAGTACTTCGGAACTACCTACAATGGTACTGTTTCAACCAACAAGGTGATGCTCAGCCGTTTCGCTGGAATGTACTTCAAGCAGACATCCTCAACTGCTCCAGAGCGTGCGATGACAACTTGGTACAGCAACATGCCTGACTTGCCATACAAGACCAATTCAGCTGCAAGACCCGGTCTGATTGCACCATGGTGGGGTGGATACAGTGCATACTACTGTTATGATACCTCAACGGTTGATTGCAGTGTGCGCTACAGAACCATGCCATTCGAGGGCAGAGGTACCGATATCGATGCTGATATTACTCAAGACACATCTTGGGATATCATCGACAGCCCGATTCGCATCAACCCTTCAGGAGATTACCTTGCAGTCAATGCCAACCTCAACATCGAGGAAGGTGTAGTGATTCAGGTCGCTCAGGGCAAGGGAATTTCGTTCGATGGCGGTTGCGATAGAATGACTCTACAGGGTAACCCTGGAACCAACTCCACTACCGGAGATTCCAATGGTATCCTCTTTGAGGGTCAGTACGGCCAGACTTGGAAGGGTATCTCCTTCACCGGAAGTTGCAGTACCGCTGCAGGAACCGATGACAGGCACGTCTTCAACCACACTACCTTTGCAAACACCACAGACTATGCAATCTCTGCAGGTAGCCGACATGGAAACAGCCCATCTAGCAACTCTAACGTTGGAAACTTCACAATGCGCCATGTAGCCTTCAACAATGTAGGCGGGGCGATTTCCCACGGTAGTGGCCAGGGAACAGCATTCGCAATCAGTAATTTCGAGGTATCGGATGCAAGCGACAGCTGTTTCAGTTTCCCAGCAGGATCTGATGTTTCTCTGACAGAAGGAGAAATGGACGGATGTAACTCCGGAAATGATGCTAGCGGTGGTGCAGTGACCTCTGATTCCGGAAGTGGCGGTAGCCTCTTCATGGAGAATGTCACCATTACTGACGCGCAGAAGAACGTTGTAAACACCGAACTGTCAGATGTAACTCTAAGGAACGTTTCAGCAAGTTGGAGCGGAACTACCAATGGAGATTACGATATACGCCACACTGGAACAGGACACCTAGAGTTGACTAACTTCGACTCAGATGACTATCCAAACTTCGAGTCTAATGCAATGACCTTTGTATTGGATGGTGTTGATGTGGAGTCATCAATCAGTTTGTACCCTGGTGGATCCAGTTCCACGACAAACGGACCAGCTGGTTTAGATGCTAGCCTCAGCGATGTATCTGCTAACGGATTGAGCGTTGCTAGATCAGCAATTGCTGGTAGTGATATTGATTTGAATGGCGGTGACCTCAGTATTTCTGGAAACAGCCCAAGCGCAGACCAGCAATCCATTACTGATTTGGAAGCAGGTGGAATAGGAGTCAGTGGTTGTGGATACAACATTGCTTTGACCAATGTGGACCTGAGCGATACATCCGACACCGCTTACGTCAGCAGCAGCTGTTCAAGCAGTTCAGCACCTAACACACTTGTAGTGAACGACGGAACTATTGCAACTGGTACCAGTTCAAACAACATCGTCTACGCACGCAACTCCAAGATTACAATAGGAGACACTGCCATAACAGGTATGACTTCTTTCGGAAACAGCGTGGCCAGATCCAGCACAAATGGTATCATCACATTGATTGATGTTACATGGAACGGAGACGATTGTACTGACTCGGATGGTTCGTGGGCTGGAGCAAGCACTTGTTGGGTTGCTATATCCTCAAGCAGTGGCCAGATTAACTTCGGTGGATCTGGAACAGCGGTCACCTTCAAGGAGAAGTCTGGTGCGCGCACCGTCAAGGGCGGAATCGCAGTATCGACTTATGCATTGAATGCAGCAGGAACCGCTTCCTCGTACTATCTTGGTACTCAGACCACAGATGGAAACGGTGAGGCTGAGGTATGGATTGTGACAAATGAACTATCTGGTTCC
>DAWL01000128.1 GCA_002505935.1 Euryarchaeota archaeon UBA226
GAACACCTTTTGTCCGGACAAATCTAATCACTACAGGCCTTAGTGGCGTTTCATGAAACCCAAACGCGAAGTTGTTGCACGCCGGGCCGGGCTGAACTTAACCGACTCTACACAACCCGGATTTACTCGCAAAAAAGGACCAAAGAAAAAGGGTCCAAAGGGCAAACCTGTATTGAATTGGCATTATTTCGATACTGATTCAAATCGAATTAAGGATGAAGAAATCGTTGCCAGAATTAATTCTTTAGCAATTCCTCCAGCATGGACAGATGTTTGGATTTGTTCTGATGAGCGAGGTTTCCTGCAGGCTTTAGGAGTTGATTCCAAGGGCCGTAAACAGTATCGATACCATGCTGATTGGACTAAGACTGTAGCCGAGATGAAGTTCGATTCTATCCAAGGCTTTGCCGAGGTTCTTCCCACAATACGCGCTTCGGTCAAAAGAGATTTGGCTTTAGAGGGAATGCCGAAAGACAAAGTTGTCGCATTGGTTATTTGGTTGATGAATTCATACAGTATCAGAGTGGGTAGTGACGAATATGCGCAGAAGAATCAGACCTACGGTTTGTCGACACTAACTGAAGGTCACATGACCAAGATAACTGGCAGCAAGGCAGAGGGTGACCTCGATATTGAATTGGAATTCGTTGGCAAATCTGGCAAGAAATGGAACCGTACTGTAGAAGATGATGACATTTGCAGATTGATTCTTGCTTCGGGTGAGGTTGGTGGTAAGGACGATGATCAAGATTTGTTTATGTTTGAAGATGAGAATGGAGAAGCCCGAGACCTGAAGGCTGAACACATCAATGAATATCTTAACGCAGCAAGCGATGGGTCTTACACAGCCAAGGATTTCAGAACTTGGAGAGCAACTTGGACTGCAGCTGCTGGTTTTTCCGAATTCGATACCCCCGAGACCAAGAAGGACCGCAAAAAACTGGAACAGGTGGTTGTTTCAGCGGTCTCCGATCATCTAGGAAATACTCCTGCGGTTTGCCGTTCATCGTATATCCATCCCGCAATTATTGAGGATTGGATGGAAGGTGTCTTTGAAGAACGCTGGATGAAATCAGCAATTAATGCTAAGAAGATTAAGGGTCTAACCAAGTCAGAATACATTACTCTGGCATATCTCAAAACTCGAAAGTAATCAGGATTCGTCTAGGAATCCATAGCGCCAGTCCTGAGGTGGAACAAAAGTTTCCTTTATCGAACGAGGAGAGACCCATCGAAGCAAATTTAGTGGACTTCCTGCCTTATCATTTGTTCCACTCCATCTGCCTCCTCCAAAGGGCTGTTGTCCGACTACTGCCCCAGTAGGCTTGTCGTTAATGTAGAAATTTCCAGCACTGTAGCGGAGTGCATCCATAGCGAGATCGACGGCATCCCTATCATCAGCAAAAATAGAGCCTGTTAGGGCATATGGGCTGGTGCGATCACAGATGTCCATTATTCCTTCAAAGTCATCATCATCATAGACCATTATGGTCAGTATGGGTCCAAAAATCTCTTCCTCTATCGATCGGTAATTAGGATCTGTAGTTAGGATGATGGTAGGCTCAACGAACCATCCCTTGCTGTCATCATATCCCCCTCCAACAATTATTTTGCAACTATCATCGGCTTTCGCATGTTCAATATAATCAACACACTTGTCAAAGGATGCTTGATGAATTACAGCGCTCATCAGATTGGTGAAATCCCGCGGGTCTCCCATCTTGATGGAATTTACCTCGTTGATCAGGTCTTGTTCAATGTCCTTCCAGACGCTACTAGCAATGTATGCTCGGCTAGCAGCACTGCACTTCTGTCCTTGATATTCGAATCCGCCACGTAGCAAGGCGACTAACAGTCCCTTGCGGTCGGAACTACTGTGGGCCACGATGAAGTCCTTACCTCCCGTTTCGCCCACGATTCGAGGATATGACCTGAGTCTAGGAAGAGCTTCAGCAATCTGCTTCCACAAACCTTGGAAGATACTGGTCGAACCGGTGAAGTGAAGCCCTGCAAAATCCTTGTTCGCTAATGCTCCATCAACAATCATCTGTGGTTTGCCAGGAAGGAAGTTGATGACCCCAGCGGGTAATCCTGAATCGATGAGAAGTTGCATGACCTTCCAGTTCGAAAGATAGGAGGCACGCGATGGCTTCCAAACTAGGGTGTTCCCCATCAAAGCAGGAGCACAGGGGAGGTTACCAGCGATACTGGTGAAATTGAAGGGAGTCACTGCAAGTACGAACCCTTCTAGTGGGCGCACCTCACTAGTGTTCCACATTCCTGGGCCACTGATTGGTGGTTGTAAGTCCTGATAGATATCGCGTGCATAATCGACATTGAAGCGAAAGAAATCAATCAATTCGCAAGCGCTGTCAATCTCTGCTTGATGGCAGGTCTTAGACTGGTTGAGCATGGTTGCAGCATTGACCTCTGCTCGGCGCCTTCCGGCCAACAGTTCTGCTGCTCTGAGAAATATCGCTGCTCTTTGTTCCCAATCCATTCTTGCCCAATTTGCTTGAGCCTCAACTGCCGCAGCGCATGCTCTTTCTACCTCCTCTGGGCCGGCAAGATGCACCTTTGCAATGACATGACCATGGTCGTGTGGCATAACCTGATCCATCGTATTTCCAGTATAGACTTCTTCTCCATCTATGTAACATGGAATTTCTACAACCACCGAAGATTGTCTTTCCAACTCCGCCTTCAAGGCGATCTTTTCGGCAGAACCTGGCAGGTAGCCCTT
>DAWL01000124.1:0-1415 GCA_002505935.1 Euryarchaeota archaeon UBA226
TGGCCTTGCATTGATCACGAGTAGCAGAGAAAGTGGCCCCTTAGTTGCGCGGGAAGCCGTAGCATGTGGCTTGCCGGTTGTGTCAACCGATGTGGGAGACTTGAACGAATGGCTTCCCGAAAGGTGTATTGGCGAAGCAACTCCAGAATCTCTAGCCGATGCGGTGGAGGCAACATTAGAGAACGAAGTCGATGACATTGTGCTTCCAGAAAAATTCGAGGCTGAGTCGGTAAGCGAGGAATTGGAGAAGATTTTCACTCTGCTTCTGGAATAGATTTGACCCACGGCTTTTCAAAATACCAAGGAGTCAAACTGAGCAATATTCCAATCATCACGGACAACATGAGTGGCACCTTGCCAATGACTCCCAAGTAGGGAATTATGACCGCTGCCAACAATGCCGCGGCGGTGGCCACTATCTGAATTGGCGGGCCATCAAAGCCGGTGTTTGAATGTAGAATTGAGAAGAAAAGGAGTGATATTGCGGTGGCGAGGCTAGAGATGATGGCACCCATCAATCCCCAATATGGAATTGTCAATACTGCACTTACTGTGCCGACGGTTGCTGCTTCGGCCAGCATGAGAGTGAATAGCCAAGGGCGCGCTCCAGCGCATACTTCAACGTAAGTCGGAGCAGCCAACATTGTGACCGCCCAACCCCCTAACAATAGAAGGAATATCTCGAAAGCACTCATTCCAAGGCTTCCATCATTGTATTGTTCTGGGAAGGCAGCTGGGAGCATAAGCCAAACCAATAATGCTCCAAAAACCATCCCTGGGGGAATCAACAAATTGCAAATTCTGCGAGCTTTTCTGATTTCATACAGAGTGCGCTGGGGTTCATTTCGCGCGTCCCCCAATATTGGAAGAAAGGCGGCCCTCAGAGCCTGTGGTAAAGACAAACCGGCAAGATAGGCGATGTATGCTACATGGAAGAGGGCGGCACTGGAGTATGTATCCCACCATGCGAGGAATATTTTCTCCATCCTACCAACAAGTGGCAGAATCCCGAGAGTGACTGCAAATGGTAGAGCCGAAATAAGTAGTTCGCGAGGACTCAACAAGATGTTCTCTCCTTCTTCATCAATTACTGCGCGAGAAACTCTCTCCCCCCACCAAATTGCCCAAATCAAACTGCAGGAGACTCCGATGAGGAAAGCGACTGCATAATGGGTTGGTGAGGTTGATCCATACCATAGCAAGAGGGCATATCCTGAAGTCACAACAAAGCGTTCGACGACCTTGACCAGCGCTTCTTGCCTTGCTTCGCCAAGAGCGCGCAAAACACTGCGATGAGCATAAGTGAAAATGTGTAGGACTGGAATTAGAGCACAACTTAACAGAAGCAAAGCGGGTATATCTGGCCAGGCAAGAAATCCTACCAATAGACCCACTGGCAGGAAAATCGCAGTAAT
>DAWL01000124.1:1823-8941 GCA_002505935.1 Euryarchaeota archaeon UBA226
TCGACCAGCATGAACATCAGAGCGAATGCATCTATGAGTACAACATACAATCCGTAATCCTCGGTCAACAGAGCATGGGTCAAAATGATTTGACCGAGCAGGCCTCCTGCTATGCTGAACAAGTCTGCAGCAGATAGCCAAAAAGTGTCCCGCACCAACTCAGGACGCCTAGTATCGGCCTCGGCCATGCATAGCGGCACCGGACAATGGTTGAAAGCATCCGCACCCTACGAGGTTCCGGAGAGGGCCATGCCGACAGTGCAATGGATGACTGAAGAAGTGCAGAAGGTTCTACCCGATGCAAGTATCGAGGTGGTTGACTTGACAGGGTCCCGGGACCACTTTCACGTCAGAGTAGTGTGCAGCAGTTTCGAAGGTATGCGGCCTCTTCAGAGACAGAAGATTATCCTCAATCATTTCAAACCATATATTCCCCATGAAGTTCATGCGATTGACATCAGATGCATGACTCCTGAGCAGGCAGAAAATACTGGAGATACGGTATTTCACCCACACGGTGGAGGGACCGGAGTTCATATCAAGAGCCTGCGCAAGCATGGGCATATCGAATAGGTGAGAACATGGAATGGACCGACGAGGAATTACAGGCTTTGGTTGACGAACACGCACTAGTGCTGTTCATGAAAGGAACTCCAAATGAGGCGCAATGTGGCTTCAGCAATCGCGCTGCACAGGTGATGCAATCCTTTGGCGAGCCCTTCGCCAGTGTCAACGTACTTTCCGACCATAGAGCAATTCCAAGAATCTGTGAATGGTCCGACTTTCCAACCATGCCGCAAATCTTCGTACATGGAGAATTGATTGGCGGTTCAGATATTGCTCTAGAGATGCTTCAAGATGGTTCTCTCAAAGAGATGTTTGATGCAGGAAGATCCTGAACTTCAGTCGCCTAAGCGCAGCATCATCGTCACTGACTTGTCCTCATGATGAAGGACTCCTACTTCCATGAATCCGTGACGATGGTGGAAGCGCATTGAATCGGGGTTTGGTGGCTTAAGACTGACTTCTGCAGCGACCGGGCAACCTTCCTTTTCGGCTTGTTCCGCAACCATTTGATACAATACACTGCCAATTCCGAGATTTCGGTGACTCTCAGCGACCGCTATTCGATCGACATAGAGGAATTCCTCGTAATTTTCGTTGAACCATGCGTAGTTCAAACTTCCATATCTGGTGCGCGGAGGTAAGCAAATTACGAAACCCGCCAATTCACCCTCAACATAGGCGCCCATTGGCAAAGTTGCGAGTTCCAATAGTTCTACGATTCCATCTTCAGATACCTGCCCCGTACCAGGAAGACCTTCCTCGTTAATGCGCCAAATTGTGGGCACATCTTGAGGGCTGAGCGGACGAATCTCCATCAGTATTCGGAAGTGTCGCACGGATATGATTGCTTGCTACTCTTTCACCAATCTGCCTGAAAACCTGGAGCGAAATCCTTCATTTCGGCTAGAAGTTGCTCTGGAAAATTCTCTGAAATCTCTAACACCTTTGCAGAAGTGTATCCAATGGTGATACTGACTTGCTCATTACCACTTATCTCAAATGCCAATTCTTCAGACTCCATGTATTCTTCAAGGGACTTCTCATGATCCGGGTGGTTATCTGGTAGAACCTCAACTTCCGACCAAGAACCAACAAGCAGAATTAGGTCATTGGCATCTAACCAAGAATCCAAATTTTCCCCAAAAAAATCGTAGATATGATCTTCAAACATACCCGTAGAATTTCATCGAGTGTATTTCAACTCTAGCACTCTAATCCTTGTTCAAGGTTTGATATGAAATCCATAAACCCAATAACTTCGATAAGCAGAATCACTCGCAGTTCCAGCCTTTCTCATTTCAGCAAGCACTTCTTTGATTGCATGACGTATTGCCGAATTACGCTCTTCACCTTGCATTAATGGGGCAGCTATTTCTGCAAGTCGTGGAACAAGAATGAACCTTTCAGCATCTTCATTTGCGAATTCCACCACATGGTCACTAATTCTACTCAATAATCCTGCAGAACTGATCGCACGCATCAATATCTCGATTGAAAATGGTACTGGAAAAATACGGTCAATTCTTTTCTCTGACCTTTCAGCATCTTCAGCAGCCATCTTGGAAAGAAGAGATTGTCTTGCATCGTCATCTCTAAGATATTCTCTGACAGAGCGATAGGGATCATGTAAACAAGATACATCCTTAGGCCTCAGAGCACTTTCAACATCGCCACTATCCCACACGAAAATACCTCCAGTTTTCAGTGAGCCTGAAATCTGGTGAGCGAGGTCCTCCAAAGCACTGATTGGAACCAAATGAAGAGTTGATGAAGAAATGATGACGTCGGCTTTTCGTCCAGCTAACATTTCATCTAACTCGCGAAAAACTGTCCTACCTGATTTGTCTTGAGTTATTGATAACTCGAAGTGGACATCGTTGCGTTCATGCAGAATCTCTCTCGCTTTACCAAACCACGATTCTAATGGGTCGATAAGCACAAGTTCGATTGAAATTCCCTTTTCATCTAATACCTTCAACAATTCAATAGCAGAACCACCTGTACCTGCGCCATAATCAACAACTAACGACCCTTCATTGATATGTGGAATTGCGAGGTCCAATAGATGATTTACAGAATCACGATGCCATCCTGCAGGTCGTGAAATATCACCATCCAAGTATAGGGCCCTATGGTATGCTTCTCCGTCAGCAATCTGGAATTCGTCGAGACCTTGGGGGGTCCATCCAGAGGCCATGATTGGTTGACAATCATGACACAAATATGATTTTTGTAACTGATGCCTGGTTATAATCAAGCAATAATCCGATTAGATGAGATTTGAATCCTCAGGAATTATCCTTTTTGACGGAGTCCTTGATTCTCTTAATATGCCCACGGCCAAGACCCTTCACTTCGCAACCCAACTCGATGTATCTGCGAATAACATCATCCTCTAGAATGCAGAAACAGTCCACCAAAGCAAACGGTCCGCCAACGAGGTTCACCATGACCTCCGGATCCAGATCAAGGTACTCTGAATGAGGAACTGCCAGCACAACAGCATCTACTCCTTGTAGGCTCATTGGTAGATCTGAGCTGACCTCAAGTTTGGATAACCCGTCTTGGTTGCGGAAGAATTGTTTCTTTCCATGAGCATCTGTATCTTGGTCTTCAAATTCAGACCAACTCTTGACATAGGGGTCATGAACGCTAACTAGGCCCCCCATTTCCGTCAATTTCCTGACTACCAATTCAGAACCGCTGTATCGCGTATCTCCAACATCCTGACGATATGATGCCCCGCATACCAATATCTCTGCTCCTCCAACAGTTTTGCCCATGTTTCGCAAAGAATCGCGCGCTATTTCAGCAGCATGGAGACTGCGGGTATCATTGATGTCAATGGCCAATGGTGTTATCTTGAAAATATCGTCATTGAACCCAAGGATGTTTCCATATGACCAATATCCTAGACCTCCATCCTTTGGAAGACAATAACCGCCAATTCCAGGACCTGGGAATATCATGTTGCTATGGGTTGGACGCATTTTGATAGCGTTGATGACCTTCTTCAAATCGACGCCATTACGCTCTGCAAAAGTACTCCATTCATCCATGTAAGCAAGTAAAGTTGCACGATATGAGTTCTCCATTATCTTGGTCGTCTCAGACTCAATCGGGCGATCCATCACAGTCAACGGGAATTCATCGGTATTGAGAACTTCATGCAAGAACTTGGTGACTTTTTCTCGCGATTCTTCATTAACACCTGAGCACACTCTCCAAAAATCTCTGATTGAAGACACATATTCTCTGCCAGGCATGACTCTCTCGAATGAGTGCGCAAGTAGTGGCTCGCTCTCGATTCCACGTTGTTTGAATGACTTTTTCAGAATAGGCCAAGCGACATATTCTGTGGTTCCAGGAGCCACCGTGGTTTCAATCAATGTCAATGCGTGAGCCGGTTTCTTCTCACCGATGGTACGCATGGTAGCCTCTAGGGCTTTGACATCTGCAGAGCCATTGCGCACATTTCCTAATTCGTTCTTGATGTAATCACACTGAACATCAACGATGATACAATCCGCCAACTTGAGGCAATCACTATTGAAAGTAGCAGTAAATGACTTCTTCTCATTGACAGTACGATGAATCAATTCAGCAACCTCTGGATCCTCTGCTTCCAATGGACTAACTCCAGTGTTTAGAATAGGAACTTTCCAGTATGAACGTACAGAAGGCCTTTGACAACCGATAACGAACTTACCTGGAACATCAGCAACAATAGCAGCCATAACTATGCCAACAAAGCCCATCCCCATGACGACGACTATCTCGTCACCTCGTTCTTTTGCCTCTGTGACAAGTTCCTGAATCCTTGCAAAATCCATCTCCTCTTCGTCTCTATCTGGCAAGATGAATTCGCTTCCATCTGGCGCTGTTGATACTGAACTGCCCATTTTCCCAACCCCTAGGTTATCAAACCCAGTCAGCCCGAGCCCGTAAGGACCAAGGTATGAAACTTGTCTTTTGACAAACAAATTCGCCATTACTCTGGATTCTGTGATTTGCAACCATAATACATTGTTCGCCAACTATTGGGCGCTCATAATATCAATAATGACTACTTGTGCAGAACGATGAAGGTACTGTGGATAACCGGGCGGTACTTCGGAAACGATCTTTGTCAAACCACTCAGATTGAACTTGCTTCTGCCTTGAATAGATGTGGAAACGAAGTTTCTTTCTTGGCACCAGCAAACGAAAGTGGAATGTCAATGATTGAAGCAGAAGGACTGAGTATCCATCAGGTCAAAATTTCAGCCATTAGTGGATTCAAAAGCATTTCATTTGATAGGCAAGTTAGAAAGATTCTTCCAAAACTATTGCAGAAACAAAAGTTCGATTTGGCAATCTGCTCATGGAGGGGAGTGATGGGGGCTGCCCATATTCTTGATTCTCAGAACATACCTTGGATATTGATTGATAGAGGCCCCCCTGCTTATTCCGGTATTTTGGCTAAGTTACAATGGAGGTATTACGACAAGGCATTCAAACGGCATGCTAATTCTGCATCTGCAATATTCACTGTTTCTGAAGGGCATGCTGATTTCGTCAAAAATAGATTTTCTTTACAGAAAAATCCGATGCTAATTCCTGCAGGTGTAAATCCTGAGAAGTTTAATGATGCGAATATGAACAAATCTAAGGTTACCGGCCTGATATATCATGGTAGATTAGATGCGTCAAGAAATATTCTCAAACTCGTTGAAATTGGAGATTTGTTGAATAAAGATGGTACGGATTTCAAAATGTTCCTTGTTGGCCAAGGGAATTTAATGAATAGATTAGTCAAAATATCAAGCAACAAGAATTGGTTAGATGTGACTCCTCCGGTCTCAAGAGATAAAATTGCAGAACTTCTGCTTACCAAACATATTGGATTGTTACCAATGGATTCAAGGATGGTATGGAAGACTTCAAGCCCACTGAAATTGTACGAATATGGTGCAGCAGGATTGGCTATGGTTGGTATTGATCATGCAGGGCATCGTTTGCAAGGAGAACATAATTTCCAAAGATTGGTTTCTGAAGAAAACATGGTTGAAGAAATGGTCTCGGCGATAAAGCAGTTGATTACTGAAAACTTGACGGAGATTGGAATGGAAGCAAAGGAATACATCATGCAAAACAATACTTGGGACCACTCTGCTGCACAATTGAATGCTACAATTCAAGAATTGGTTTCATGAATAACATTGGAATACAGCGAATCCCATTGCTGGAGAATTTTTCCAATAGAATGTTGTTTGACCCTTTCTGTACCCGCTTTAGACATCCGCTCCAAATCTTCAGAGTTTAGTAATTCTGTCAATGATTCACTCCAAACTTGTGGATCCAAAGATTGCAGAATCAAACCAGCATCCCCCAATGTTTCTGCTACAGCAGATGAGCCAATTACTGGAAGTCCATTTGCCATCGCTTCTAAGACCACTGCTGGTTGTCCTTCGAATTCTGATGGTACCATAATCAATGTTGATTGCTGCATCAACTTAGACTTAGTCTCCTCTTGAACCCAACCCAAGGGTTTCACCAAACCTGACTTGACATCTTCTTTAATCCAACTCTCTGTTCCCTCAATACCCGTCATAAATAGAGAGACTTCTATTCCACAGTTTCGCGCCGCCTCTACAGCAATTGCCGCCCCCTTGATGGGGTCATTTCTACCCATGAACAATAATTGGCGACTCTCTCTCTTCACTTCGTGTTTCGGTTGTTCTTCTACTGGTACACAAATTACTGTAGCATCCGGTAGCCATTCATTCAATCGCTTAGCCCAACCTTCTGAAAGTACCACAGGTTGTACTCCAGGCATACTACAAATCTTGAGAACTTCAACTCCCTTACCAGATGCACAAAAATCATGAAATTTACCACTATGAAAATGAATAACTACAGGTATCCCTGCTTTTCTACAGATTTTTACTACTCTTTTCTTACGCCACCATGAATAATCTGATGCTGAATGTACGTGAACAATATCTGGTCTTGAATTTTGGAGTATTTCTGTCAATTCTTTTCTAGCATTTCGCCATCTTCTATACTTGGCAAATTTACTTCCTTCTGCAAATGTAGATAGCGTCTTGACTCGCCAGTTTTCTAGGGCGTTTTCTGACATCAGGCGAATGAAATTTGAAATCCCACCGCGAGCATTGACAGGACCTACATGTAGGACCGTCTTCTCGTCAGCCATGTAGGGCGCTGTTGGTTTCTACTGATGAGTCTTGAGTCGCAGAACCTGTTCAGGTCGATAACTTGGCTTCTAAGCATATTCTTCAGGGTGAATGTGAATAGACATCGGTTTGACGGGAGTGCATGGTCGATGCGCCGTTTCTGCTGGCTACCGCTGAGTTAAGCGCTGCCGGCCTAGCAGCATTACCATTCATTTTGCACAGATCCAGAATATCAAAATGGTTGCAGAAAGATGCACTTCAGCCATCCGGTGATGGCGAAAGCATTGGACTAAGCCTAGTGTTACCAGTTTGGAATGAGGAGAAGTTGATTATTCAGAAATTGGATAATCTTGCATCGCAGGATTTCCCAAGAGA
>DAWL01000166.1 GCA_002505935.1 Euryarchaeota archaeon UBA226
GGTAACATCCAATTCGCATTGGCTAACCTATGGTCTCCATCATTTTCTCCGGGCATCAATGCAGCAGGAGAAGTCCACCAAGTTTCATCAGCACCCTGAATCGTTTGTACTGCTCTATGCGCATCGAACCAACCTGCGCCCTGAACCAATGGGTCATGGGCAATATCTCTGGAGGTTGACATAACTAGGTCTCTAATTGTCTGTGAATCGGGATAATGTCCATTCTCATCGAAATACGCTTGGTATACCAAGGCCATCAAACCGGCTGCCAGTGGTGTAGCAAGGGAGGTGCCTCCCCATGTTGTATATGCTGAATTTGCATTTGTCTCTTCATTGAGTGTAGTATCTCCCGTTGCAGACCAACCTATCGCAACGATGTCGGGATCCATTCTACCCTGTGAATTTGGTCCGCGGTTGGTCCACATCGCGGTATCACCCCATGTGTCTCCAATCGATTCACCTGTCTTGGAAGAAGCAGCACCTACTGATACCACGCCAGCAGCACCACCAGGAGAAGCAACGGTTCCATATCCATGCCCCCCGTTACCCAAAGCGACCATGTACGTGGTGTTGCGCGAATATACTCTAGTCAACCAATCGAGATACATCGAAGCATAATCTGAACCCGCATCGACGATACTCGAATAACCAAATGAGAAAGAGCCGATATGAGCCTCGTCACCCGAATCGATGATACCATCAGGACCTTCAGCTACATAGCGCCATGAATCATATCCTGAAATGCCACCGTTGTAGTAATTGCCAACTGCAATGATATCTGCATCAGGCGCCATACCCTGCACCTTTCCATCGCTGACAATTGCTTGCGCAGAAACTGCACTTGCACATAATGTGCCGTGATTACCAGCAGGGCCATTTCCTTCGTTAAGCATGAATGCAACCATGTTACCATTATCTGGAATTCTATCTGATACTCCATATCTTGCCGCTAGAGTAGGAGCATACTGAACAGAAGTATTTCCATCAGCGATGAAGTAAATCATCCCCCCACTGCGGTCCCATAATCCATCACCATCGAGGTCAAGACCTGCAGTCTCAGAACCCTTACTCATTGGAATCTCATCAGCAAAAGATGAATCTCCATCGAGGTCCACATATACGGTATCGTAGACATTTGCTTGGACCGAGTCTACCAACAATATCGCAACATCATCACCAACTCTTGACTGTAGATCATCATCCGGATGCTCACCGATACGAAACTCCCCTGATTGGCTAACGATTCCTGACACATCCAATCCTGAATCATCTAATGAAGAATCAGAATCGTTGTCAAAATCCATTAGACTTGTATCCGCATACCACGAATTAGATTCTCCAGGATATGTTTCTCCATCCAACAACCAATCTTTGATCGAACGAGGGTCCAGAGCGATTGGCCAGCCATCCCATGGGCTGCTGGAATTGTCAACTCTGGCTTGAGTTCCATTAAGATCAGGATGAGCGAAATCTACCCCGCTATCGACTATTGCAACCTTGACACCTTGCCCAGTACTGTTTAGCGACCAAGCATCGCTTGCGCCATGGATATCCTTAGCCTTGACAGTGGCTGGCTGGGGGGAATATGTATCATAGACATCTGCTTCTGGTAAAGGTTGAGTCAAGGATCTGATACCTGGTAATTTAGACAACTCTGAAATACGCATTGCTGGAATCTCGACCAAACGATGCTGTAATCTGGATTGTAATATCTCCAAGTCGCTTTCAATTAGTTCTCCAACTCCTTCTTTCTGCTTTGTCAGTAAGCCCTCACTTGATTGCCAATAATGTAAAGCAGGCAGATCATCGGTCAGAACAATAACCTCGATGCTGCCTTCTTGTTCCAACCACCAAGACAATGGCGGTTGGAAGAATACCTCGTGGAAAACATCGCTCGGCGAACTGGATTCAACATATGATTCATCTACAGCAGAACTGGCACCATCTTCTAGAACAGGAAAGGCTGGTAACATGATAAAACAGAGTAGTAGAGCCTGCAGCACCCTCTGCATGGCACTTCGAAGACCATGACGTTCTTGATGCTGTGGGACGCTGGTTTGTCCGACAATTCAAGAACCCCGCGATTCTCGCAGGCCCGATAGCCCCGTAGTGTAGTGGTCCATCATGTTGGTCTTTGGAACCCGCGACCCTGGTTCAAATCCGGGCGGGGCTACTCTTGAAATGAGTCCTACCAGTCATCATCTTGGCATCTGTGGTTGCTGAAACTGCGGTGCCACCTGTTGTGCCGGCTGCTGCATCGCCATCTGTTGCATCTGTTGCTGTTGCACCATTTGCTGCTGGGCCTGCGGAGCCATCTGTTGCATAGGTTGTTGCATAACCATGGGTTGTTGCATCATCGGTTGTCCAAACGCGTTATTATCCATCCACAACTTGCTTAGATCCTTAGCTGTGATCTTCTTCCACCAAGGTATGTGTATTCGGAACAAGAAAACAAACCAGTTGATAACAACTAACAAAGCCGCTAATGGTAAGAACCAATTCAAATGGAATGATACTCCATCGTATGTGCTATCACTAACTAATTCCCCATGCATTCCGGGAATTGATATGTACATGAGAATCGTGAAAATCACAATTGGAATCAAGAATCCGACCAATAGGGCATTGATTTGGCAGACTCCTTCCATTATTTTCTGCATTTTAGGCAACGAAATACCAATCATCATTACCATCAATGATAGTTGCACCCATAGAACCACCAAAAAGTAATCATGTAACCTGGCCTTATTTACGAGTACATCATATGTGTCTGGAGAGTCTTTCTCAATTTGATCCCAGTCAGGGTACCAAGAACCATCAGATTCTTCAATACCGAAATAGTATGTATCTAACATTAATGGAGCCAATGG
>DAWL01000012.1:0-1233 GCA_002505935.1 Euryarchaeota archaeon UBA226
GTCCTCAATGCTGGCAGTATCTCCCGTTATCCCATTGAATGCCTGCACCATAACATCGTCTGGAGTAGCGTCGCTGGCAAAAGCACAGAGAATCATGCTGTCCCTAATCACGCTCTGATGCTGAGAATGAATCAATTCAGGCATCAAATCCAATGCTGAAGAATTTGGAACTCCTGTGGGATTCTTGTAGCCTGCTCGCATATGGTTAGCCCCAACATTGCAAGTCATGTATGCCATTCCATTTCCTCTCTTACCGCGTGGATCCCAGGCTGGCAAATCCAGTCCTTTACAGTGCGCAGTCAATTGAGTCGCAGCAAAACCAGTATTCTCCTCCACCCAAACTGAACAAGCAACTGCTCCACCTGCTAGAGTACCAAACAATGTTCCATCCCCTACCTCAGCGTTAGCAAGACGCTCAAGAGCCAAAGGTGGTAACTCCGGAATACCAAAATCCCATTCAACCAAATCACCCGCTCGATAATTTCCACGTGACGATGCCGCAACAAAGGCTGCAGAGTCTTCGCTTTCCGACCACCCCTCTGGGAACCATCCTCTCTGCGCTAATTCACAGATCAATGACAAAGCAGCCCCACTCGAAATAGTATCCAATCCAAACTTGTTACAAGCATCGTTTCCATCCATAACATCGAGAGAAGATTCCAATCCTAGATTTGAGCCCAACATGGCTAAGGTCTCGTACTCCGGTCTCTCAGTCCTCTCAATGTGGATTGGTTTACCCTTGATGCCTTGAGGGCGGTCGGCCGCCTCGCAAGCGATAGGGCAAGGCCTGCAACAACCTGACTGCTTGGCATCAGGAAGTGAATCATGCCAAAATTCACCCGATAGAGCGACGGTATCCAATTGTCGAACTTTCTTCGATTGTTGAATCACAGAACCTGTTGTCGAAGTGTAATTCAATGTGGGCATCCGACCCATTTCACTCGCATAGATGGGCGCCCTACTGGTTCCAAAGCGATAGAATGGGTCTCCAGCCTTGCGATACTCGCCCATCTTCTGACGTTGTTTCTTCACAGCCCCAAGGTATTGGGTATCATCAGCAACTCGCGACTCGCCCGAAGCAAGTACTGAGATTGCCTTGAGATTCTTGGTACCGAATTGCGCCCCAGTACCGCCGCGACCTGCGGCCCTTCTTCCAGCGGTTATCGGGCTGGAAATACGAATCCCTGCCTCTCCTGCTGGCCCAATGGAAAATACATCCTGAACTTCGGTCTT
>DAWL01000012.1:1595-2997 GCA_002505935.1 Euryarchaeota archaeon UBA226
GCATCATGCAAGGAAACTTCTTGATCCTCAATCTGTAGCCGAGTCATACTTTCAGATTGACCATGAATGAACAGCCCATCCCAACCAGCCAATCGTAAATCGTGTCCGAAATCTCCACCGATGTATGTATCGATGTAGACATTGGTCAAAGGTGAGCGGGAACATACCACCGCCCTACCTGATGAACCTACTTTGGAACCTTGAAACGGCCCAGTCATCACAAGAACTGGCGTAGATGGATGCATCGCAGGGTCTGCGACTCCTGTCACCGGGTGGCGTAAATCGTATGCCTCGTCATCGGTTGTATCACACGATGTCAATAGACGAGTCGCCAAACCTTTGCCACCAATGGTGGAAAGCAAAGTCTCCTTATCGAGGAGTTGCTCTTTGAGAGAACCAGTGGATAGGTCGACCTCGAGATAACGTCCGGCATAGCCGTCATGTCGCCAGAAGGATGCCATCGTAACTGCAAGAAAGGAACTCGCTCATCATCCTTCGCAAGAATCGTTTGACCACTCTACCGCGGAAATATCATCGCTCAATTCGACCATGCGCCTATGATTTTCACCAATATCGCCTCTTCCAAGTCGCGATTGACTGTGCAAAGTCAATTCAGCAGCTCCGTTAACACAAGATACCGAGACGAAAACATCGTCAGCAAAGAACCAGAATTCGGTGTGATCTACACCATGCAATATCGTCGAATCACCCTCTTCCTCAAGCGAAATGACCGAGGCGAACCAACGCTCCTCAAACCAATTCTCTAGTTCAGAGATTACTTCTTCCTTGGAGGCATTGAAGCGCAAGGGCTCCAAGCCATCTGATCTGAACGAAGTGCCATCATGTGCAATCCGCACGCAATTCATGCTGTCTTCAGGACATTCAGAAGGCATGCTTGAAGTGACGAACATACTGTTTGAAATCTGAATCATCAGAACCAAAACAAGCCACCCTGCAAACAATCCAGCGGGCCACTTTACCTTAGAGGGGAGTCGTTTCCACCTAGCGACGATTGAATCGTCGGACAACTAATCACCTTCGGGAATATTTTCCATTGACCTTGTCAAAGACGATAGGCACGCCTATTGGAACTTCGAGTTTCTTCACTTCCTCTATCGACATCTCTTCAAGATGCATGATTATGCTGCGCAATGTGTTACCGTGTGCGGCGATGAAGATGTTCTTGCCAGACTCAAGAGCGGGAAAAATCGTCTCTTCCATGTATGGAATAGTACGCTCTGCAACCAGTTTCAAACTCTCACCATTGGGCGGAGGAATATCGAAAGAACGTCGCCAGATGTGAACCTGTTCTTCACCATATTCGGTGAGAATATCCTTCTTATTCTGCCCTTGAAGGTCACCATACATACGCTCGTTCAAACGCCATGAAATGTAGACTGGC
>DAWL01000087.1 GCA_002505935.1 Euryarchaeota archaeon UBA226
TTCAATCAAATGTGCCTGTTTACGACTCATTCCTCTTCGCTAGCGTCTGAATCATCTGTCGAGGAGTCAGCCTCGACAGAGTCTCTTGATCCTGAAACTGGCGGGCCTCTTCTGGTTCCACTCGGCGGACCTCTACTTCCAGCACCCGGAGGAGGACCTCTCCTAGCACCGCTTGGTGGACCTCTGCTTCCCGCACCCGGAGGAGGGCCTCTAGCGCCACTTGGTGGACCTCTGCTTCCAGCACCCGGGGGAGGTCCTCTTGTAGACGTGGAAGTGTCTTCCTCTTCGCTTTCATCTGAGTCATCTCCAGCAATAGTGGGGGTCTTGACTGACATGCTCTCAATCATCGAATCCATATCCTCATCCTCAGGCTGCTCTTCAGATTCTTCTTCAGAACCCTCGGCATCCTGCATCAAATCATCAATTGGCATCTGTGGAGTCATGACCTTGGCTACAGGTGTCAATGTTGAGGTCTTAACCTCCTCTTCCTCCACTGCCGGAGCCATGACTGGAACATTTACTGGAGTTAGGCTAGCCAGTACATCATCCGCCTTCTCTTCCTCTACAGGTTTGAGACTTGGAACTGAATCTTCAGAGGGCGTTAGAATGGTTGCTTCAACAGGTACCAATGGGGCTGATACAGCCTTCTTCTCAGTCCCCTTAGGTGATAGTACCGTTGATGTGATTGGGACTAGAGGTGCTTTCTCCGTGGATACTTGCTTGTGTACTGGAGTAGGCAGTACCTCCTCAGGTTCCAATTCCTCGGTTGGAGACTCAGGCAAGGTTGGTGGAACCATGCTTGGAGAGACTGGTGAACGGGCAGGCACTACCTTTCCACTTGGACTAATCTCTGGAACGCTTGGTCCAACAGACTCAGGCCCTCTTGGAGGGATGTTTGGTGGAGGTCCTCGCTCTACTGGGCTTTGGGCTGGCATAACCGGCTCTGGTGCCGTACGAGTTGGACCGGAAGGAGGTGTTGGCCTGGGTTGAGCAGCAGATTGCGCTGCATCAGGCCGTGGGTCGAATGACATGGCAGGACTCTGGACCGGAGGTTGAACTGGTTGACGCACTACCCTCTGGACCGGAGCTAATCGAGTAGGATCTGCGCCTCTATCAAGAGGTTGCTGAACTGGCCTTGCCATTGGTCCACCTTGTTCTGCTAGAGGTCTACGCTTCAATTCGGGGATTGCTGGGCCTCTACCCTGTCTAGCAAGACCTCCCAATGGAGCCCTTCCTCCAGCAGCGGTAGTAGGGTCTGCTCGTGCACCCAACTTGCTCGGGTCGGCTAAACCGCCGACTGCGGGTCCTGATGGCTGGCCTGCGATGGCAGACAACCAGGATTGTTGCTTGGCAATTCTTCCTTCTTCACTCTGCAAGCGAGCAAATTCCTTTTCCTTCTCAGACAGACGCTCTGCATCTGCATCGATTTCCATCTGCATCTTCTGTTCAATTGACTCGCGCATCTTGGATTCAGCCATACCTCTGAATGCATCCATCTGCTCTCCCAATTGTCCAAGCCTATCCTTTATTTCGGCACGCTTGATACCAAGTTGTGCCTCAATTTCAGCGCGAATCTGGCTCTCCTTGCGACGAATCTCAATGAGTGCTTTGTTGCGCATTATCTCTTCACGCTTCGAGAGTTGCTGTTCCAACTGGCTTGCAATCTGCACTTCCTTGCTGACTCTGAATTCCTTCAGGCGGTCTTCCATATCGACCTCAAGTTCCAACGTTGTCTCATCTCTAATCAAATCGAGATCGGTCTCAAAAGTTAGACGCTCATTACGCATTTGCGCATCGATTTCAGACATGATGGCTTTCTTGGCGGCCCTTTCTCTGGATTGGAATTCTGTTTCCAGTCTCTCAACCCAATCCTGTTTCTCTTCACCGAATCTTAACTCCAGTTTGTCTCTGATATCATTCTCCTGGTCGTATCGGAATCTGGAAAGACGGTTCTGAATCTCCGCTTCCCTAGCCATGCGATATGCTGCAAACTCCTCTTCCAGTCGGCGGTTCATTTCGCCTTCGATGTCCTCAGTTATCTCTCGAGTAATACTTTCAACGGCTTGGCCAAAGGTCAAGTCATACTTTTCGCGCAGACGCTCCTTGCGCGATGCCAATCTATCGGCATAGGATTCTGCCAAGTCACGATTAATCTGTAATCTGAGTTCATCCCTTCTGCGAGTAATTGCCATCTCGACATCTTCTCGCATACGATCCTCGAGTTCTGCAGTCTCTCTGCGCAAATCTCTCTCGATATCGGATTGCAATTGTTGAGCGACTTCTTCCTCCAATCTGCGGCTGCGACGCTCATATTCAGAGCGTAAACGCGCCTCTCGCGTGCGCATACGGTCACGTAACTGATTCTCCAAACGCCTACGAATACCAATTCTGAGTTGTTCCTCTCTTTCTGATAGGAGTGCTTGATTTTCCTCTTCGAGATTTTCAATCTCAGTCTTTTCCATATCGGAATAATGCAACTCGAGTTCTGCTTCGATACTCGCTTCCATGTCCCTTATTCTGGATTGTAGAGCCTGATCGTATTCAATCTCAAGGCGTTCCTTCTGGAAAGTTAACCTGCGCTGATGATTCTCAGCCATATCTTGTTCAAGTCTGCCTCGCATATGTTGGCGGTGTTCTTCTAAGCGACGCTCCTGCTCGACCTCGAGTTGTTCCCTCAAAGTCTCTACTTGGCGCTGTAACTGAAGTTCCAATTGTTCTCGGATGTCTTTCTCCTCTTTGCCGAGAGCCTCGATCTCAAGTTGCGCCAACTCATCTTCCATCTCCTGGCGCAACTCTCTTTCCAATTGGGCGAGGGTCATCTCGTGCTGTTGATTCAGCTCGCTAGCGATGACATCCTGCATTGCAGAGATTCTTTCCGATTGAGCCTGTAGACGCAGATGTCTATCTCTACGCAGACGGGCTCGCAACCTCTCCTCTTCACGGAATCGCGCGCTCCTCTGTACAGTTGAATCTAAAGTTGGACTGGCGGCCCTGGTCATCTGATTACGTAATGCAGACAGAGACAAACCGTCACCGGATTGGCTACGGTCCTCTCGGCTACTGTGAACTGTTGTTCTGCTGCTGTCGCTGACGCTCATGGGCACCCCATCCCGGAACGTATGCGCATCCTCCCATACTTAAGACAGGGGGGTCGGTATCAACCTCGCGAGGTCGATTCTCCCCCTGCTAATCGATTCCAATACTACTCAGATTCCACTGAACTTGCCATCTCTTCCTTGGAAACTACTGAAGGTCCAAAGATGATGTATATCATGACCAAGAGGAAAGATATCAACAACAAAGATGCAACTACCCGGTTAACTGTCTGAGAATTTGAATCTCCACCTAGAAGCAAATGAATCAACATAGTCAATGTTGCAAGCAACAATGCTAGCATCTGAGCAACAGTCGACCACATTGGCCAGCCCCTCTTCAATTTGGGAAGTTTGCGATCTGCAATCATCATTCCACCAGCGAAGAGCATGAATGGTAGAACAAGAAAATCATAGTAGGGTTTGTCGTCGCCTTTACCAAAACAAAGTGGTTGGCAATCCCAACTCGATAAACCAGGACCAATTCCCGTTGATGGTTGGGTCCAGATGAATAGTGCTAGCGACATCAGTAACATGGAAGAGGCTGGCGAGGATAAGCCTGAGAAGTATGGAACGTACCCTCCTTCTTCATGGGCGAATCTAGCCAATCTTAGCATTCCTGTAGCGATTACCCAGCAACACGCGATTGAGAGAATAATTGTCCAAAATGGGCTAGCAGAACCCATTCTGCCAAACATAACGAACATCATCAATGCCGGAGCCACACAAAAGGCTAGACAATCTGACATAATGTCAAGACTGCCTCCTAAGATTCTAACCTTGGAATAACGACGAGCGATTGGCCCGTCGATAACATCACCAATGACAGAGAGAATGATGCACAATACCGCCGCCCAGATGTAAGTATCATTCATACCCCCGCCAAATGGGTCAGACAAACCCTCAACTGCAAGCGTCAACATGAGTATAGCAACCGCTCCCAATAGCCCATTAGCAAGGGTGATGTAGTCAGCAATGCCCATCATTCGGTAGGTTGTCTTCATGACTAACATCAACCTCGGAATATTCAATCGACTTAACAAATCCCCCGAACACGCTTGTCAGAACGGTGTTTCAACCAGTCATCTCAAAGCGGGTATCGCAAGCAGGGCAAGAAACACTACGTGTTCCTGGCCTTGTTCTCAAACGCAACCTTCTCTCACATCCTGGACACTTGACTTCAGTCTTGGGCACTTTGGCTTTGACTTCAAAATCACATTGACATGAAGCGCATCTGATATTTGTGGGTCTTTCTCCAACCCCAACCACTAGCAATTTCTTGCATTTGGGGCAACCGAGCTTTTCATTTTCCCAATCTCTTCGTGTAACCTCATGCTCAATCTTCATCCTAGCACCACAAAGAACGCAAGACAATTCACCTAGAGCGCTCGGTAAGAGGCCATCACACTTTGGACAAGTCAATGGTGGAGGAGCGATTTTCGATTCCACGCTAAACGGTCCTTCAGGAACTACAGCAGTCTCAACGGCATCTTCTGTTTCTTTTTCATCAGACATGTGAAGTCCTCCTCACCTTGGTCTGGAAATAATCGCCACCGCCGAAGGCACGAAAGTGAAAGGTAGATTCAATTCCAAACCATTTTCGGCAGCCAAATTCTCGATTGATTTCTTTACAGAAATAGTATCGCTGGCATTTCTTGAAAGATTGACCATCTTGATCTGCGCCCCTCTTTCCAACAAAGAACGAACTTCGGGATCTAAGTTTTCAACCCATGAAGGCAAGG
>DAWL01000030.1:0-767 GCA_002505935.1 Euryarchaeota archaeon UBA226
ATCGACCCTTGGGTTCTGATGCAGGAACTCGATAGATGGAAGGAAGAGACCGGCGAGAATCCACTTGGTTCTCGACTCCATATAAGCGGTAGAGCTCATGTCATACTTCCATTCCACCGATTGGTGGATGGACTAGACCAGAAGATAGGAACAACTGGACGAGGAATCGGACCCACATATGCCGACAAGATCAACCGAGTAGGATTGCGTTTTGCTGACATATCTGAATTATTGGCTGATGAAGTGGCTTTGCAAGAAATGGCTCAAAGACAGATTTCGGTTTTGGACCATCTCGGATTACCTACTGAAGGACATGCTCAGCAATTGGCAGATGACATCGCATGGATAGATGACAACTTAGGGGCTGCAATCAAGGACACTGGTGTCATGATCGATACAGCGTTGGCAACAGGGCAGCGAGTACTTCTCGAAGGAGCCCAAGGTTGCTTATTGGATATTGATCAAGGCACATTTCCCTATGTAACCTCATCGATAACCTGCAGAGGTAATGCTACGCATGGATCAGGGATCCACCCTGGACATGTCGATGAAGTGATTGGAGTGGTCAAGGCATATACCACTAGAGTAGGACATGGCCCCTTCCCCAGTGAATTATTCGATGAAGTGGGTGAACATTTAGGCAGAGTGGGACATGAATTCGGAACTACTACCGGAAGACCAAGGCGTTGTGGCTGGTTAGATCTAGTCGTACTAAGACATGCTCAAAGAGTCAATGGATTCAGCAGCCTAGCGCTAACAAAACTGGA
>DAWL01000030.1:1123-3821 GCA_002505935.1 Euryarchaeota archaeon UBA226
AAGATTTCTATTTGTGTTGGCTACGAATTAGATGGAAAGGAAATTCGCGACCTACCGGCCAGTGCCTCAGCACTTTCTCGATGCAAACCGGTACTGATTGAACTACCAGGTTTCGAATCATTGGAACTAGAACAATGGTTAGAACTCGCTAAGCAAGCCTCAGTGCAAAACAGTGGTTTCTCTGCCTTACCGGAGAATGCTCGAAGATACATCGAACACATTGAGCAATTACTTGGGGTTCCAGTCAGTTCCGTGGGAGTTGGCCCAGATAGGGATGCAACCATAGATGCAACCGATTGATTGATGAATAGCGAATAGGAGTGAGAAAACATGGGTTTCAAGTCGAAGGCTCGCAAACACCGAGAGGCGCGTGGAGAAAGTAGTGCTGACCGCAAGAAAGGCAAAAAGAAAGAAGGCGAATTATCCTGCGCTATCAAATCCTGTGAAGGATGGGCGGATAAGAGTCTAGGTGGTCGTTCGATCTCTAGAATTGATGCCCAAGACATATGGGGAGATGGTTCATTCAGTGAGGCAAAAGGGAGGGTTAAAGTTTGCAAACCCTGCTACCGGCTCTTCAAGAAAGAAACCAAGGATGACAAGGAATACTGATTCACTTTCACCGAGGAGTCATGGAAAAGGCATCATAGCAAGAGGCAATAAATGCAAGCATGCTGTTGCTTGAAACGCCTTCAGGTATTGTTGAAGCGGACGGTAAAACACTGAATTGGCAACCGATTAAAGGTCCACGGCAGCATTTCTCTTTGCCAGAGAGAGTTATCTCCCTATGTCCTTGCCCTGGACCCCAGAATTCAATTTCAAGTATAATCATATTCGGAGACACAGGACTGTACCTGAGGCTAGCATTACCTTCATTGATAACTCTGGATAGATGCAGATTGGAGATTGTACCAAGCGATTCGATGATTATCCATTTAGGAGGTCAGGGCTTCCTCTTGTTGGTCCATGAATCCATTCTGAGTGTCAGACAACTAAAGTCACCACTAATTGAATTCAATATTCATCAATGTGAAGAGAAGAAAAAATTGCTGTATAGAGAGGGGAATGAAATTCTAGCAATCCATGGTATGAAACACACTAGAATCAATATTCAAAATCTCATTCCTCTTCCTTAATGTGCAAATTCCAAGATGGGCGGGGGGACAAGAAAGTAGACATCTGTGATGGCCTAGGCCAATTTGAAGGACTAGAACCATCATCTGCAATACATTCCTCAAAGAAAGATAGATGTTTATTGAGAACTGCCTCAACCTCGTTAGTTCCAGAAACTGTGCCTCCATGCGCTGGAATCAACATCTTGAGATCAAGGTCCAACAACACATCAATGCTGTCGGCCAAGTCAGGTAGACAACCACCCATCATATCCCAACGGGATGGGTGATTTGCATGAGGGACTAAAGGACCTGTAGATGCAACCTGTTTGTCAGGGACCCAATAGGTCATCCCATCTCCAGTGTGTCCTGGTGTAGATATCGCTTCGACAATACAATCTCCTAGGTCCCATTGTTGTCCATCAACGACCGCTTCGGTTTCGGTTGGTGGCATATCTGAATCGAAGCGCCCTGCCCCAGTTGAGGCGAAATCGCCCATTGCCAATGCAGCCGATGCCCCAGCTTCGATGTGGATTGGAGCATCAGAGAATTGAGAAGAAATGAAGGACGCACCTCCCGCATGATTGAATCTCCTACACGTCAGTAGAATTGCCGACAAAACCTCTCCTTCAGGGATTTGTCCCATTAAGCGCTCATGAATGAGCAATTGGTACCAAGAGGTTCCTACATCGATTAACAGGTTTCCATCATTACCCATGACAAGAGTTGCGTTGGCATCATGATGAATGCCCGGCAATCTGACTATGCGCATCAAGTTCCGACCACGGACTCGGTTCTTGTGTCTGCCTAAGGAAAGATGCTCAAGCGGTGTGGTTAAAGAGGGAAAGCAGGTCGGCGGCCCCATGGCACGATTTCCGGAAGCAGAGGCACGCCTGTTGCACAGGAAGATATGCATGCGCTGTAATGCACGAAATGCTGTGCGCGCAAAGTCGTGCCGTCGTTGTAGTTACAAAGGTCTCAGACCAAAGAACATCGAGCGTCGCGGTAGCGCTTGAATGAATCATCTGAGATACTTGCTTAGATTAATTCACTCAGCATCTGCTCAAGAGCAGTGTTAATCTGAAGAATCAAAGTGCCGAATTCAGGTGGAATATTCGGATCTTCGTACAATTCTTCCAACTTATTCTGTGTAATAGCAATTCTAACATCAATCTGTTTATTCTGATTTAGTAACCATTGCTCGACTGAATCCTTAGCGCCCTTGCGGATATTTCGCGGCACCTTTGGGTCATCTAGTTGATTAATCACCGAGGCAACCTGCTGTAACTTGGTTTCGATATCCCCTGACATATAGCATCCCTCATTACATCCCGTAAGGGGTGCTGGGACCATGTGTGATTTAAGTCGATTGCCACCACGGCTCTTCTGATGGCAATGGAGAATACCGACATTCTAGGCTACGCCAGATGGTTCACAATTGCTTGTTGCTTTGGTTACGCAGCCTGGTTGGACCACAAAGAAAGAAGAGTTCCCAACGAACATTGGATTGCTTGGTCAAAGCCATTAATTTTCATCTGGGTTCTAGAATTCCTAATCAGAGATGCAGACTGGACGATATATGCAAGCGC
>DAWL01000049.1:0-133 GCA_002505935.1 Euryarchaeota archaeon UBA226
AGGAAGGTTACGCTTAGTCGAATCGATTGCTAATGATGGAGGAGTGGATGCAATGGCCATGCGGGACATCCATACTCAAGAAGGGCGTTTGTTAGAGGCTTTCAGTTTTACATATTCAAGACTCGTTGCATGC
>DAWL01000049.1:545-6890 GCA_002505935.1 Euryarchaeota archaeon UBA226
AACCTATCTTTCGGAAATCCGCAAGGTGGAGGCGGTAATTGTTGGAAGCAAAGATAGCCGAAGTGGGGTAATCTGGGAAATTGGGTTGTCAGATTTTATCGAATTGGTTCCAGGGATAACTGGGCCTCGTTGGCGATTACCTAATCAGGATTTGAACAAAGGGTGGGTAAGTCTCAGAGAGGAGTCTAATTATTCGAGCCAAGCCAAATTAGCGCGATTATTGAGACAGAGAATCAAGAATGAAATACTCAAAGATGCACTTCTCAAAAGTGAGAATTTGAATGATGAATTAGTCATGAGATTGGCGGAAGCAACCGCCATGGTGGTTGGCTTGCTACAACATAGAGCCAGTACGGATTTGCAATTGAGTGGAGCGGATGTAGAAGATTGGCCGCCTTGTATGAAAAAAGCGGTCGCTGAATTAGAACAGGGCGTCAATGTAAATCACTTTGGAAGATTATTTCTTGCTTCAATGGCAAGAACCATGGGCATTCCAACTGAGAATTGTGTTGAATTCTTTCACAACGCACCAGATTTCAACGCTGAAACGACGAGTTACCAAGTGGGACACGTCTATGATAGAGAGTATACGCCTGCAGGATGTGCAAAATTGAAGTTGAATGCGCGCTGTGCTGTCATGACAGGTGATGACAGACTTTGTGACCAAAGTTGGATGGATCATCCTCTAAAATATCTCAGAGCGAAACAACGCTCTAGATTGCGCGACTCCGAGCCCGTTCAAAATGCGGAAGAAACTAAGGAAGAAAAGGACGAAACGCGCGATGGTTCATGAAGGGAAGACCTCCTGCCTAACATGAACGAAGGGGGATGGAGAAAGTGACGCGAACCCTCATCCTTACAGTCGACAGAGATGACGACTTAGGTTCTAAAGCCGCCATCAGAGGTCCTGTGGTTGGAAGACGGCAGGTCTTGACTGCAGCACTTCGCTTGGGAATTGCAGACCCTGAAGAAAGCGATACTAATGCTATTCTGGGGGCATTAAATCAGCATGATTCTTTAGCAGAAGGTTCTGAAAGTGGAGATGATGTTGAAATCGCTATCCTAACTGGAGATGAGAAAGTTGGTGTTCGTTCTGACCGCGCCATCGCTGCTCAACTTGAGGAAGTCGTAGCAGAGTTTCAACCAGATCGCGCCATACTGGTGACTGATGGTGCAGAAGATGAGTCGGTTCTGCCAATCCTCCAAAGTCAGGTAAGAATTGATCATGTACAGAAGATAATCGTCAAACAATCAAAGGGAATTGAAAGCACCTATTACTACATTGTCAAGGCTCTTGAAGACCCAAAATGGCGAGCCAAGATGTTGGTTCCAATCGCAGTCATCCTAATGATTATCGGAATGGGAATAATGCTTCCTGATGACATAGGCGCCTTACTTATTGGTGGCCTACCCTTCGTCTTTGGATTCTATCTATTAGCCAAAGGTCTTGGATTGGAAAACACTCTTGGAAGAGTTGTTGCTGAAATGCGAGAGAATGCGGATGCTGCCATGTTCTCATCATTGATGTGGGCCGGTTCTGTTTTCGCTGCAATCTTCGCTGTAGCACAGGCTTGGTCTGAATACACCGGTAGAATCGGAGCGGGTGATTCCCGAGGAATTGCATATCTTTCAGCCGTTCACCAATCATTAGCATGGATCATCATCGTTTTCCTATTGACTACTGCCGGATTGATGATACTCAAACTTAGACGAGGGTCTTTCAGTGGTCGATTAATTATCCTTGCAGCCTTTGGAATGATGGTTTATTCCTTCCTTAATCAGGCAATGAACATAGCCATCGAAGTTTTGGGAGGAGAATCTTACCAATTTAACGTCGGACGAATAATTGCAGATGGAAGTGAACCACTAGCATGGTTAGCAGTTCTATGGTTGACCATGACTATTGTACGGGGCCTACAAGATAGACAGGCCAGCGGCGAAAGATACTGGGGTATCTGAATCATTCAAAGAATGTTGATTCCATCATGCAACTAGGGCAATTTACCTTGATTGGTCTGATTGAAGGGATGCCTAAAGGCGCATTGCAATGAGGGCAGATTATTGCTTCAGTAATTTCTTGTGCGCGTTGCTGAGAATTAGCACTAGGGTCGTACTTCATGCGATACCTGTGTGCGTCCTGAACTCTTTGAGCCGCGGCTGGGGCGGGAGTGTTGAATTGCTCCTCTGGTGAAGATGAATACTGGTCTGGACTCGGCTGGAATGCTTGATCAGGATTGTTTCCATGGTTGATGGCGCTGAGGTAGTCATCCACCATCTTCAACAACGCATCCATCTGGATATTCTGCTCCCTCGAAATGCGTTCCGCAGCCAATAGGCGTTCATATTCATCCATATTTGCAAGCGATGCGATGACTTCTCCTGTCAAGCCAGACATATGTTCGCCTTGAAGGTCTGAATGAAGAGTCTTTTGGCGATTCGATAGATGCTAATTGACTCATCTATGTTCGATGCCGTCTGAAGAAGGCTTCAAAGAGGGTGGGCGTGGCGCCGAGGGCTGAGGAGCCAACATGGCAAGAGCTAGAAATCGCAGGAAAGGAAGTGGGGCGGCGGCCGGAAGCGGTAGCAAAATCGCTGTACGTCGCTTGACTTGCGGACGCGTTATGAATACCGCGCACACTGTAGATGAAAACGCGTCAGTGCACGAGGTATTGGAGGCACTAACAAAGAATGATTGGGACCACGTATTCATCGTGAGTGACGAAGGGTTGCCTGTCGGACGTATTCACGCCGTGGATGTTCTCAAATTGACTTCAAGAAAGGCTGTGAATAGTAACCTTGCTTGGATGATGGCTACTCCTGCTATGCAACTAGTGAACCTACCTCCATTGCAGGTTGGTTTGAAGACTCCATTACTCAAAGCCGGAGCGCTGATGCTGGCTCATGATCTCAACCAACTAGCAGTCGTTGATGAAGAAGGGATGCTTGTCGGTTTTGTAAGCCATGCAACCATGGCAATGCACCTACCAAGGTTCATACTTTGAACGAAATCATGGTAATCTCAAACCTTCTGGGGATGAATGATGCAGATATCTTCTCCCAGGGCTTGGCCATGGAGCGCTGCTTCCTCCCCGGAGCCTTTTCCGGAGCATGCATGGATGCAAACTCTTAGCGCAATCCATCCGTTGATTTTAGCAGATTTGAATGCAGAACTAGATTTCTTCGCTCATGAGCAATTGGTTGAATGGCTAAACAATTGTGAAATGATAACTGAAGATGGCAACATAGGCATCCAAAAATGGCTAGAAGAAAATAACAAGGCCCCAATAAACGAAAGAATCCCATTCATATTATGTGGAGAACTCGGTAACCCACACAGATTGGTTGATTTAGGAATTACAGGCATGCCAATAGTACCTATTCGAATGGATGGTATTTGTCGCGTGTGGACAGATGTGATAGATGGTAGAGAAGTAACCCCTGGAATACACCATGTAACTCTAGCTCGAACCAAGGGATGGTGGGAATGCACATGGCTAGGTTTTGCCAGTAAAGATGATGCAAGAAAAATGACAGAATGGTTGAACGATGGTGTTGGAACAAATTGGCGGTGGTCTACACTTGCAGAGGGCAAAGTCTCGATTCATATGGGGGAAAAATTGTACTCTCCCTCTGAAAATATGATCTCCTGGGACGGAACTACTGAATGTGTGGAGGGAGAAATACCTGAAACTACAGGTCCTGAGATTGAATTGTCATCTCTGAAAGCAATTCTCTTCACCCGTCAAGGATGCTATGACAACAGGGGTAGACTTGCACGATGTGCGCATATCAAACAGCGACAATTCCATGATTCTATGTTCAGAAGGGGTAGTTCAAAGCAATGGAATGAAATCATTGATATCGCTTGATTTCGGCGTTTTTGCTTGATTTAAGAGGATAAATTCACCAATTATGGGGGTCCCACGGTAGTCCCAAACCTTCCCTATAACCCTAGCACCCTTAGCGTTGTTTGATGACCACCGAACGTGGAGAAGGAAGCCAGAAAAAGGCGAGACTTCAGCGATTGAAGGCAGAAATTATTGCTTATGTCGCTGATCGCCCAGGGTGCTGTGCAGCGGATATCGTTGACCACCTTGCGAACACAAGACGCATGAGGAACCATGGATTGACCGCCCGAAAGGTCGGTTTCTTCATCCCCCGGCACATTAAGGAGATCTCATACAAGTTGGATCCCCGTACCGGTAAGCGCATCTACATGCTGAGTGCTGCTTGAATCGCAACCTCAATGACCACTCCCCCTTGCCAATAGGCATGGGTGACGAGTTGTTCATGCCAAGCGCCGAGGAACTTTGGCCGTGGATGGCAGCAGAATCTGCTGCTTGGAATGTTCAAGATCGAGGGGCGATTCCTGTACTGCCACGCCATGAAATCGAACCTTGGGCCTTACTCGACAAAGACAGTAGTTGTAGTTTCAAGCCCTTGCTTGACGCCACACTAGATTCTCTTGGTTCAAACATCCCAGAGGGGCTTAACATCAGTTTTGATGAGAGTAAAGGTCCCGTATACATCGATCCAAGAGCAATTGTCGAGCCTGGGGCGCATTTCATTGGCCCATGTTATATCGCGCCTGAGGCGGTAATACGTCATGGGGCATATATTCGAGAAAACTCTTGGGTTTGCTGGAAAGCATTGCTAGGGCATGCTTCTGAAATCAAACATTCAGTTCTATTGCCCAAAGCCAAAGCACCTCATTTCAACTACGTTGGAGATTCAATTATCGGAAGTGAGGCAAATCTCGGTGCTGGCGTAATTCTATCTAACCTAAGGAATGATGGTGGGCAGGTTATCTTACGTTCGGGAACACATCGAATCCCTTCGCGATTGAGAAAATTTGGAGCGTTAATCGGTGATAACTCCCAACTTGGATGTAATACCGTCACCAATCCAGGATCCATACTATCCCCCGGGTGCATGGTTCATCCAAATACAACGGTTACAGGTGTTTTCCCAAACGACAGCATTTTGGATTGAGGGTTCAGAATGGGCAAAATCTTCGGAACCGATGGGATTAGAGGGTTTGCAGTTTCCGATGAAAGAAGAGATGAAGACTCGATTGCGCGCTTTATCGATAACAGGGAGTTTTCCTGCGGATTAATCCAGTTAGTTGGAGAATCGCTTGGAGTATGGCTCAGGCCTACTGGAGAAGGAAAGCCGCAAGTTGTAGTGGGATGGGATGCAAGACCATTGAATCCATCTTTAGCTTCAGCACTGACAGTTGGGCTGCACCTCAGTGGGTGCCATGTCACATGGGTTGGTGAATGTGCCACACCCGGATTACATGCTAGTATCTTAGAGACCGGGGCTGATGCTGGTTGTATGATTACAGCGAGTCATAATCCGGTCACAGATAGTGGAATCAAAGTGCTCGATGGTAATGGATACAAAACATTCCCTGAGATAGAAGGGCATCTAGAAGAATTGATGTTTCAATTATCAGCAGAGGAGAGAGGTTCCGCGAATGAAGAGAGAGCATACTTGGCTAAGCCAGATTCGCAAATAGATGGAAAAGCGATTCATATGACTGTAATCAAGAATAGGTTAGAACCTATCAAGAAAAGATTTCTCGGTAAGGCATCATTGGGCGATATTGTACCCTCAGAGGGTTTGCTACTAGATTCCTCAAAGGGTGTTGCACATACATGGTTAGCCGCGTGGATAAGTGAAAATTTGGTTTCCACTGTTGAGTTAAGTTCTGATTGTAAAGCGCTGAATAAAGGATGCGGCGCAGGTGAATTATCACCTACCTTACGAATGAGTTGGGAAGAATTAGTGAATGGAAATCATGACCATGTGCTCTTCACTTCCTTGGCAAATAGGGCAAACAACAGTTGGACTGCTGGGCTCATTGTTGGTGCTGCACTCGATGGTGATGGAGATAGATGTCTACTAATTCGTGTCGATTCAAAGAACGAAGGCGTCGAAGTGGTCGATGGGGATTTGATGCTGGATCGTTTGGTTAAAGCCGCCAAGAATACCGACTCGATTGGTGAAGGAATGATTGCTGCTTCAATTGAATCTGACCTTTCCTTGCTAACGTCCTTGCAAGACCTTGATTCCGCATTGATGTGTGCCGAAACTGCCGTCGGGGATCGTTGGTTAGCCGCTGCACTCAAACCCAAAAATTCTGATGAAGAACTTCTGCGAGGTATAGAAGAACCATTCAGAATTGGTTCAGAAGACTCCGGTCATATATTGATGACAACACCTCATCCCCGAGATGAAGGGAAATGGGGCTTGGTTGGAGACGGAGCGATTACCTTGCTCGCAACACTGTGTGCAATGGCAAGTTCAGTTCAAGAAGATGAATTTGCTGCTGGGTGGAAA
>DAWL01000176.1 GCA_002505935.1 Euryarchaeota archaeon UBA226
GTCTATCTCGCAGGAGCATGGACAGATACCGATTGGCCATCAACAATGGAAGGCGCAGTAAGAAGTGGATTATTGGCAGCATCGAACCTGATGAACAAAGATTGGGGTGCTGATGAGAACTGGCAGGGTTGGCCTCTGCCACCAGCAAGAAATGATCCCGAATGGAGGGCATGGTGATCCAATGTCAGAGAAATTTGAATGGGGTGAACACAGCATCGAAGGAGATGCCGTGGAATTGGCCGGATACGACACCTATAGAACAATAGATGAGGCTGAAAAACACTGCTCAAATATCGCCAGAAGTCACTATGAGAACTTCGTTGTTTCAAACTGGTTCACTCCACCCGAAGTCAAGCAGCACATCGAAAATATCTACGCATTTTGTAGATATGGAGACGATTTAGGCGATGACGCACCATTCCCCCCTGAACAACGCCTGCAATTGTTGAACGAATGGGAGAGCGACTTGAAGAGAGCAGCGGAAAATGACTGGAGTGGAAAGCCAAGGCACCCAATACTAACCGCCGTGCAAAGAACTGCCGCGCATCATTCAATTCCTGTTGAACCATTCATCAGGTTGATTCATGCATTCAAGATGGACCAGACAAAGACTCGATACAATAACTGGGAAGAATTACGGGAATATTGCATTCACTCGGCCGACCCTGTTGGACACCTCTTCCTATATGTCTACGGACACGATGATGAAGAGATGAGGGTATTGGCCGACAACACCTGTACGGCCTTGCAATTGGCAAACCATTGGCAGGATGTTTCCCGAGATTTAGAGCAAGATAGAATCTATGTGCCACTCGACGAAATGGAGCAATTCGGCTATACTCTGGAGATGTACCAAAACAAGGAAGTCAACGAGGCTTGGAGAACACTGATCAAGCATCAAGTCGACAGGGCTCAGAAGATGTTTGATGACGGGAGAAAACTATGGGAAAAGGTGGACCCTAGACTTGCAGTGGACCTCAGGATGTTCACCATGGGTGGCGAAGCAGTGTTGCGTTCAATACGCAAACAGAATTACAATACCTTCGCAAAAAGACCGCGTGTCAGTAAGCTGAAACAAGTCAGATTATTCATTTCAACATGGCTTGCTTGGAAGCGCGCCGTAAGACGTCATAAGCGCAGTAAGAAAATACTCACATAACCGGTGGCCTGAAAGAGGGGGACTGGTACGGATGAACGGTTGAGATGTTAGAGAGAGGGGATCGCAAGGGGTTGCTTACTCCCCTTTTGGGTGCTGCCCCAACTCGCCGAAGCGAGCAAGTTCCTCGGATGAGTGCTCTCGACAGACTTCGTGCAGCTGTGGTTCTAACCAAGGACGCTGTGAAGGCCGTATCGATAACCGCCATGGAGGCACTAAGAGAAGGTGCGAACTTCATTGGAATCACCGGAGCCCAAGATGAACTCAAGGATCCCTTTGAGCATCTAGATGCACCAATATGGGCGTCTCCGCCTCCCGCAGAATTGACAGAATTAGCGTACAAATACTGCGAAGAGTTGACAATTAGGGAGGCAGGGAACTTCCATCACTCCTTCAAGTATCTACCAGATGATCAAAGATTGGCAATGTGTGCTGTATATGCATTCTGTCGCAGAGCAGACGATATCGCAGATGGAGATTGGGCCGATAGATTCCCTGGCTCTCTTGGAAATGAGGACCCGGAGGCAGAAGCATACAGAACTCGCCTTGAGGAATTGTATGCCAAGAATACGGTGATTGACAAGGATGCTTACAGGAATAAAATGGCACAGTTGTTTTTCTTCCGCAAGAAACTCTCCACCTGCTACAATGAACTATCCAGTACGGATCCAGTTTTCTTGGCACTAAAGGATACTGTCAAGCGATACAATATCGACCGCGTTTACTTCGATGACCTGATTTCAGGTATGGAAGAGGACCTCTTCGTCAACCGCTACAAGACCTTCGATGACCTCTACCTCTACTGCTATAGGGTAGCGAGTGTAGTGGGCCTGATGTGTATCGAGATTTACGGATACGATGATGAAAGGGCCAAGAGATATGCCGAATCATGGGGCATATTCATGCAATTGACCAATGTACTCAGAGATATAGGAGAGGATATCGCCAGAGACAGAGTATACCTTCCTTCTGAAGAACTATCTTCCAATGAAATCGATGAATTGGATTTCGTAGAAGGTAAAGTATTGCTCAACAAACATTGGGAACCTTATGCTCGAGAATATGCCAAGAGGGCACGAACCTATCTGAAGGAAGCACGTAAATTGCTACCTCTGCTGCCTCGTAGAGCAAGATATTCTCCTGCAGCGATGATTGCATTCTATGAGAAAATCCTCAATCGCATCGTCAAGCGCCAAGGAGACGTATTCACAGAGCGCGTTAGATTGTCCAAGCCACAGAAATTATTCCTCGCAGCAACAGTTTATGTTCGATATAGAATATTGCCTAGATTCATGTCTCCTCTATGGGACGGACTAGCCAAAGTGGGAATTCTACCCAAAGTCTGAGCCAATTATCAGACCGCAGTATTGAAGCAACTCCTACCGCTCATCGTAGCGTGGACAGCAGTTCAGCCGACCTGCAGCGCTATCAGCGACTGACACCTTTCAAGATTAGAGACGTATTGATCGTCGCCTCGCCATTTGACAACTATGTGCTCGAAGAGTCAGGCCACCTATCGGACTTAATTGCCAAGGAATACAACGAACTCAACCTTACTCAAGCCCCAAGATTCATTCACTCACCCAATGCAGAAGATGCCCTAACTTTGTTGCGAACATGGAATTTTGACCTAATCATTACTATGGCTAGAATCGGATCGATGAAGGTTCATGATTTCGCACAACGTGCTGCTGATTTACAGCCTGGTGTCAAAGTTGTGCTGCTGGCCTACAATACGCGTGAATTGGCCACACTAAGGGGTGGGGCTGGAATTGAACGAACATTCGTTTGGCATGGAGATAGCCGAATTATTCTCGCAATCTGCAAATTGATGGAAGACATGAAGAACGCGCATAATGATGTCACAAATGGAGATGTGCAGGTTATTCTATTGGTGGAAGATAGTCGAAGATTCTATTCTTCGTACCTGCCAATTCTCTATAGAATGCTAGTTGAGCAAACTAGTCACTTAATGTTCAAGGGTGCTAATCAAGAAGAAAAAATGTTGCGTCTCAGGGCTAGAGCCAAGATATTGTTAGCCACTGATTACGAAGAAGCAATGCTCCATCTGGAACGTTATGAAAAGAACATCATCGGCGTAATTACAGATGGAAGATTTCCTAATGCTGATGGAGACATCGACAATGCTGGACTTGACCTAGTCAAGGCAGTTAGGCAGAAGCAACCGCACATGCCAATCCTCTTCCAATCGAAGAATTTGGAGTTACAGCCTTTGGCAGAAGAACTTGGAACCACATTCCTACACAAAGAAGATCGGGCCCTACATCGAGGAATTGAAAGATTCATGAAACATGAAATGAGTTTTGGAGACTTCGTCTTTCGCGATGATGATGGGGAAGAAATTGCTAGAGCATCAGACCTTAGTGAGCTACGTAAAGTACTGAAAGTAGCCCCTATAGAATCGGTGGTTAATCATGCAGAAAGAAACCACTTTTCACATTGGATGCGTACCCGTACCGAGTTCAATCTCGCAGCTAAGATTAGACCCCGTAAACGAAGAGATTTCCCAGAGGATGAAGGTATTCGCAATTACCTCATTCAAGAGATCGAAGCCTTCCTTGCCGATAGAAGAGCCAGGCAGGTGCGAAATTATGAGAAAGGTCTGGAGAAGGTTGGAGGATTCCAACGTTTGGGAAGCGGTACCCTCGGAGGAAAGGGTAGAGGACTTGCTTTCTTCTACACTAAGATGCCGGACTTGGGAATCGCAGAACGTTTCCCCGATGTGGATATCGTAGTGCCAAAGAGTCTAGTCATTGCAACGGATGTCTTCGAAGAATTTGTCGAGCGAAATTCGCTACAACACTTCTCTTCAGAGGAACACGAAGACCATGAGGTACAGTCGGCCTTCTTAGCAGGAGAATTTCTTGAAGAAGAGGAAGAGATATTGCGTAGGATTCTAAGTATTGTAGATTGGCCTTTGGCTGTACGTTCATCAAGTCTGCTTGAAGATGCCCTGCACCAGCCATTCGCAGGAGTATACGACACGTTCTTCCTTCCTAATGACCATGAGGACCCAAATGTTCGTGCAAGTCAATTGTCTGATGCAATAAAATTGGTTTTTGCATCAACTTACTCAAAGAGGTCAAAAGCCTATGTTGCGGCTACTCCAAACTCAATCGAAGAAGAAAGAATGGCAGTAGTGGTTCAAGAACTGGTAGGTAGCAAACACGAAGGTATGTTCTACCCACTAATTTCTGGAGTTGCTAGAAGCCGCAATCACTACCCGGTTGCACCGATCAAATCTGAGGATGGGGTTGCGGCAATAGCTCTGGGCCTAGGTCTTACTGTGGCAGATGGCGGCAGATGTCTACGTTTTTCTCCCGCTCATCCCAAACGAATCTTACAATTGTCTTATTCTAACTCAGCATTGAATGAAGGTCAAACCAGTTTCTGGGCTCTGAAAATGGGACTTGAAGAAGAATTCAGGGGAGTTAAGATCACAGAAATGTTGGCACATGAAGAGTTGTCAACCGCAGAAGGACACGGTCGCCTAGCAACAATCGCATCGACATATGTTGCTTCTGACGACCGCATGTTCGATGGTATTGCGAGAGATGGACCACGCATCTTGACTTTTCACGGCCCGCTGAAAAGAGGTACTTTCCCACTTCCAGAAATTCTCAACCATGTATTGTCGACTTGCGAAGAACACCTATCGTGTCCAGTCGAAATTGAATTTGCTGTTGATTTTGACAACGAAACTGGGCGTAGGAGTTTTTCACTACTACAGTTGCGACCTTTACTTTCTATAGGAGTCGATATTGATGTAGACCTTCAATCACTGGACAAGGAACAAATCATCTGTGCAAGTAGCCTCTCATTGGGAACTGGAATCATCGAGGGGATTCGGGACATAGTATATGTAAATCCAAGTCAGATGAATAGGATGCGTACTAGAGATATTGTCCCGGATATCGAGCGCGTAAATTCCACTCTAAATCAACAGAATAGGCCGTATATTTTGATTGGACCTGGCCGCTGGGGGTCCTCCGATCCAAGCCTCGGCATTCCAGTATCTTGGGACCAAATCAGCGGTGCTAAAGCCATTGTTGAGGCGCGAATGGGAGATATCCATGTCGAGCCAAGCCAAGGTTCACACTTCTTCCAGAACATAGTTTCCTTCAACGTGGGATACCTTACAATTACCTCACAGGATGATGATGTGGATTGGCAATGGCTGGACTCGCATGATGCAGAATTTGAGAATGGCCCGCTTAGACATATTTCTCTTGACAAAGAAATCAGAGTCCTATTGGATAGTAGGGATGGAGAAGCCGTCATCGACAAGGGTTGAGTTCCGGCGGATTCATCAATGAGAATCAGGGCGAATGAATTGGAGGGGTTACCATCAGAGTCGCAGTTCTCAAGGAAGACAACTGTCAACCCAAGAAGTGTATGTCTGAATGCCATGCGTTCTGCCCGCCCGTACGCAATGGCGTTGAATGCATAATTCTCGATGAGAAGAGTGGTAAGCCACACATCTCCGAACCACTGTGTATCGGCTGTGGGATATGCATCAACAAATGCCCACACGATGCATTGATTATTACCCAACTACCGAGTGAATTGGAAGAAGATAAGATACACAGATACTCGATGAATGGGTTCAGACTATTCCGACTACCAACCCCTTCAAAGGATCAAGTTGTTGGAATCCTAGGGCCAAATGGTATGGGTAAATCAACCGCACTGAACATTTTGTCTGGTCAATTGATTCCGAATCTAGGAGATTGGCAAGCAGAGGAATGTTGGTGGGAAGACGTTATCGAAAGTCTACCGCGTGGTGAATTGCGCGACTTCCTCTCACAAATGTGTGAAGATGGAGTCAAAATCGCCGTCAAACCTCAGAATGTTGACCACCTTCCAAAAGTTGTGAAAGGAGCAGTTGGTCAATTGTTGGAAGGTGTTGATGAACGCGGAATCAAAGATGAGATGGCAGAAAAGATGGGGCTTTCTCACCTATTGGAGCGTGAATTGAAGCAATTATCTGGTGGAGAACTGCAAAGAGTTGCAATCTGTGCAACCATGCTTAGAGATGCAGACGTCTATTTCTTTGACGAACCATCCTCGTACCTCGATATTCATGAAAGGATGCGAATGGTTCGAATGATTCAGGAATTGGCCCAAGACAGGAGAGTTTTGGTCATAGAACACGACCTAGCCATTCTAGACGTACTTTGCGATCTGATTCACATTGTCTATGGTGAGAAAGGAGCATTCGGTATCTTCACTCCTGCTCGTTCAACCCGTACAGCGATAAACGTCTATCTCGATGGATTCCTACCTGAACAGAATGTCAGAGTAAGGGACAAACCAATCATCTTCCATAAGCAGGGAGAGAGGCTGGGAGAGAAAGGTATGCCAATTTTATCCTGGGGTGGAATGGAGAAAAAATTAGGAGATTTCCAACTGCGAACCAGTGAAGGCCAGATTCATCGTTCGGAAGTTGTTGGCGTAGTAGGAGCGAATGGAACTGGCAAAACTACCATGGCCAAATTGATAGCTGGAGAAATGGAATATGACGCAGGGTGGATAACTGCAGAGGCAAGCATCTCCTACAAGCCGCAACATATCAGCGTCGAGCACGACTTGAAAGTCAGGGAATGGTTAGATGCGGAACTTGGACCTTCATGGCGAAGCGGTGAATTCCAAGTCAATGTAGTGCGAACTCTAGGAGTGGAGAAACTATTGGAAAAAAAGAGCGATACCCTCAGCGGTGGCGAGTTACAGGCTGTCAGCATCGTGCTATGTCTTGGAAGAGAAGCGGACCTCTATCTTCTGGACGAGCCTAGTGCCCATCTAGACGCTAATGCTAGAATGGAAGCCGCAAAGGCGATTCGAAGAACCATGGAAGCAAACGAGAAATCAGCCTTGGTTATTGATCACGATGTATACTTCATTGACATCGTTAGCGATTCCCTACTAGTCTTTGATGGAGAGGGAGGTAAACATGGACTTGCCGAAGGTCCATTTGAATTGAGAAAGGGTATGAATCGATTCCTCAAGGATGTCAACATCACATTTCGCCGAGACCACGATTCTATGCGCCCCCGAATCAATAAACCCGAGAGTCGAAAAGACAGGGAACAAAGAGCAAGTGGAGATCACTACGCCTACAATGCCTAATCAGGCCTTAGGGCGGTGTGTCTTCTTAGACCAAGAGAACTTGCGCAGCCTAGCGGTCTTGCCAAATCCACAAGAGGCACAAACGGACTTTCTCTTGTGATAAGCATGGCGTCCACAACGTCGACAACGGAAGTGGGTGGACTTCTGCCTCTTACCCATTGAAGGAGTACCCTTGCTCACATCATCACCTCTAGACGAGGCGCCGACCGACCGCCCGTATATGAAGACAACGACGCAGGTAGAAACGGGAAAATCAAGATTTACCGTTATTCTTCCTCAAATATTGGAGGGTCATCGAATCTAGTAATTATTGCAAATGCGGTTCCAATTACCAAACCTAAAGCGATAAACAAAGCACTGCTGATGACCAATAATTGTACCACATTGTAAAGAATCTGCGCCATTGCTGAACCATTGCTCTCTAACAACAAATCTCCTCGGAAAGAAAGTACCCCTAAGGTCAATGCTGCACCAACAGTTGCCATCGCCAACATCGCCATCACTGGAGACAGGGGCCTATCTCTAGAATCGGCATAGAAGAGCATTGCCACAGCCAGTAAAGCAGATGCTACAGTGAAACTGGTCAACAATGAATTTGCAAAACGCTTGAAACTCTCGCCTATGTCTCCCAATCCAAATAGGATGATTACTAGAATTAGCAAGGCCATGCAACCCAACACCGGCAGCAGCAATAATGGCCATCGGCGACGGGAGGTAAGCGGAGTCATTCGCCACTACCCCCTGTATTCTTCTCGATGATATTCTTGATTTGCTCCTTCTCAGCATCGTCTAGGGCGGCTACCATCTCTGGTTCAGGTAATCGCTTTTCATATTGAGCAACTACGAAAGCGACCGTCAATACAGCAGCAACTATACCTAGAGTCGTCCCCAATAAATCGGCTATTGCCAACCATAATTGTGTACGCATCTGTTCGGCGTCGGTCAATTCTCCATCCAATTGTAATACCACCAGCAATCCTACAAAGAAAAGCAATGAGACGAACCCCATTAGTCCTGCCTCCTTAGTTCTGTTTTCACCAGCTATCAGCATCGCGCCAATGACGAATGAGGACAAGAGGAATACCGACAGAAGGAATGTAGGCCACCACACCAACCAGTATGGGTTTACCTGGTGTCTCCAAATCGGGGGATTGTTCAAGTGCATCATAACAAGCCACATTAGACCCAAGAGAATAGTGAACATTCCAACTGGACCTGCATAGTTCGGTAATCTTTGTACCGGGATCTTCCCTGAAAAAATTGCAAGAAAACATCCTGCTGCCATCAATATCGTTGGTCCCGCAATGGAAAGCATCAGATGTCCACCGGCAGATGAATCTGATTCTGGAACTGTCAACCAAGAAAACATGACCATCGTTCCAGAAATGCAAGTAATAATCGAACCGATAATTGGACGTAATCCATCTTTTCTTGAGAGAGCAATTACTACGCCAATTGGAACGAGAAACAGAGGTAGCCAGAACAACAACATCGCTGCAAGCATTCCCTCCATGATGACAAAGGCAAGGGTAAGGCTGAAGAATATTATCCATCAATCAGCCCGCAGTACTGCGTTTTTCAGGGCCTTGTTAATTCGGCATACATAAATACCGGACCTCGGTGGGAGGCTCGCTCGGGGTGCTATGATGGTCAAGATGCCTAGACAAGTCAAACGCTACAGCCCCTCGGCTGGCAAGCACACTCTACACACTGTAGAGAGAGTGAAGAAGAGAAGAGCCAGCGAATTGAAGTGGGGTCAGCGCAGATTCCGTCGAGTTACTGCTGGATATCGAGGATTCCCTCGTCCCAAGCCTGATGGCAGGGAAAAGCCAACCAAGCGCGTCAACATTCTGTTCCGCTGTACTGAAACAGGCAAGGCTCACTATGCACCTTGCCAGCGCAGCAAGAAATTCGAACTCATAGACAAGTGAAGTGAAGATCATGGCAAGTGGATTTCTCAAAGTTTCATGTCGCGATTGCGGCAATGAAGTTGTCATTTTCAAGAGAGCAACAACCACAATCGCTTGTGGAGTATGTGGAGCCACACTGGTACAACCTGCCGGAGGCAATGCAAAACTGGTCGGATGCACCGTCGTTGAAGCCCTCCAGTGAAAGGAGGGATACAATTGGCAGAGACTGAATTCCCAGATGAAGGTGAATTGGTCGTCTGTACAGTATCTAGTGTCAAACAGAATGGAGCATATACCACTCTGGACAATTATAACGAACTTGAAGGATTCATCTTCATAGGTGAAGTAGCAAGTGGTTGGGTCAAGAATATTCGCGGTTTTGTACGCGAAGGACAAAGGCTTGTCTGCAAGGTATTGCGAACCCGAAAAGATGGACGCAGTGTAGAATTGTCTCTCAAGAGTGTCTCTGAAGAGAGACGCAGAGATACAATGCAGGCTTGGAAGAATGAACAAAGGGCGAATCAACTATTGAAGGTCCTTGGAGAGAAATGCGGTTGGGATGAAAACGGTGTAGCTGAGACCACTGCTGAATTGACAGATGCATTTGGAAATCTCTACTCAGCATTTGAGGAATCTGCTATCAATGAGAAGGCAATGTCTGAAGCCGGATTTGAAGGAGACTGGATTGAAGAATTCATCAAGATTGCAATAGAGAACATTATCCCTCCTTTCATTCACATCAAAGGAATATTCAATCTAGAATGTCCCACTCCAGATGGTATAGAGGTTATTCGCAAAGCCTTGTTGGCAGCAGAATCATTCAGCGACGAGGATAAGGAAATCAGCGTCACATGTCATTATGACGGCGCTCCTCAATATCGCTTAGAGCTTAAGGCACCAGACTACAAAACCGGGGAAGCAACCTGGGAATCTGTTTGCGAAGCAACCTTATCTCTAGTTGAGGAATCTGGCGGCAAAGCAGATGCAATGAGGGAGTGATTCCTTGGCAAGACAGAAACTGCAGAGGTGCCTCTCTTGTTCGGCGCATGGCCTTTCCACTACATGTCCTAAGTGCGGCCAGCGCGCACAGGCCGCCGCCCCAATGAAATGGTCTCCTGAAGATCATCAAGCCGCAAGACGTAGGCAACGCATCAATGTCGGTGGCAAAGAATGGCTAGAAGGGTTGCCAGAACCAGTAAATCCAGTTTCGGAAGAAGAGTGATTCTCAACATCCGAACACTTTGAGGCGAGTTTAGGCCCGAATCATTATCCCCTGTCGACAAACCAATGCGTTTCATGTCGATGATTCATCACTGGTTTGGCAAGCAAGAGGGATTACCAGAACATCGAATCTTGCTAGCAGCACTGCCAGGAGTGGGAAATGTTGGCAAACTAGTTGTAGATTCATTGATTGAAGCAAATCAAAACCAGTTAATATTGAGATTATTGCATCCAGCAATGCCACCACAGGCCAAACTGGATGAAAATGGGTTGCTAATTCCACCAGCTATTGAATTTCATCAAATCGAAGATGGGCTAATGGTAGTAACTGCTGAAGGACAGCCGATGACTCCAGAAGGACAGCATGAATGTGCAACTGAGATATTGAGTCTAGCAAAAGACGCGGGAGTTGAGCAAGTCATCGTTTTGGCAGGCATGGCCGCCCCAGCAGGAGAAGATGATGTATTCTTAGTCTGTTCAAATTCAGCAAATAGAGTAAATCTCGAGGGAACAGGAGTCGATATCAGAAGAGATCAACCCGGTGGCGGAGTAATCGGCCTTGCAGGACTATTGTCATCCATGGGACCGGCATTAGGAGTCAACACCTCATGTGCTATTTCCACGACAGTCGGAGCGAGCGTGGATCCTGTAGCAGCAGACCGCCTATTCCAAGCGATTGCTAGTTGGTTTTCATTGAATACTTCGCCACTCGGAACTATCCTTGAGAGAATGGCTACAAATAGAGCAATTCTGGAGACAAAGGGAGTGGTTGGTGAATTCTCAGACGTGGGCAAGGATGATTCCGCACCGATGTTGTACTCTTGAACAGGCCAAATCAAAAATATGAATCCCGTTATGGGACTTCGTGATTCCCAATTCGGATACGGCCAAGATTCGGCAGATTGTACTGCTGAAGATAGCAGGTCCCGTACTGGTTGTCTTCTTTCTGTATGTAGCAACTGCATTTGCAGTCTGGGGCTTTGAAACCGCACAAGGAAGGAATTTCGAACAAGCTCTGGAAGATGCCGGGATGACCCGCGAAGAATATGTCCTCAACGGTTGCGATACATGTCCAAGAGAGCCGAATATCGAACGGCCAGACGATGCCCTTTGGTGGTCGACAGTAACCTTGGGGACTATCGGGTACGGAGATCATTATCCCGTCTCGATTGGCGGAAGGCTGGCAGCAGGAATGTTCATCATGACCACCATGGTGTTCATCGCCATAGTGCTCTCGGGAATACAATCAGCAGTTTTGGATTACAATAGATTAAGGTGGCTAGGAATGACAGGAACAAATTTGGAAAACCATGTGATAGTATGTGGCTGGAGTAGTATATCGAAAGTCGCAATACCAGAATTACTTGCAGCAGGTAGGCAAGTCGCAGTGATATG
>DAWL01000179.1:0-8030 GCA_002505935.1 Euryarchaeota archaeon UBA226
GTCTTCTCCACCAAGAGCGATTTTGTTGCCATTGGAATCCACGGCTAAATGCTCTACGATTCCCGCATGTTCAATCTGCCATGCTGGTTCTCCATCCATATCTTTGTCAGAAATTCTGTAGAGATGGAACCAACTAGCAACCAACAAGTCATCACCGATGGTAGCAAGTCTTTGGATGGCGTAGGATGATTGCCAAATCTGTTCTGGTTCTGAGCCGATTACGGCCTTGAGAATACGGCCATCGAATTGACTGAGCCAACAGCCATCTGAATGTGCTGCGATACCTGTGCATCTCGCTGATAATTCTGCAGTGTGGGTCTTGTTTCCAAGAGGACTCCACCATTCAGCCTCTAGTTCATTTTCATCATTTGCCGCCAATCCAAGCGTTTCTTTGGCTATGACTAGATGACCATCCGATTGGAATGCAATAGCGGTTACTCTCTCGGCAGAGTTGGAACTTGGCTTTCTCTGAAATCTAGTTTCTCCGGTTCGGTCTATGACGGTGACAACTCCTTCATCATCTGCTACTGCAACAGTTCGACCTACTCTGTCAACAGCCACCAGATTCAATTCACTACCTGAGTAGTGGTGCAGACTTCGGCCATGAATGTCGAGAAGGTGGAGTGACCTGCTGCCATCGATTAAGGCGATCAGGCCACTGCTTACAGAGACGCTTAGCAGGTCGCATCCTCCTGCTACTTCGTGTGTCCACAAAACTTCACCATCGGTTGAGACCAAGTGCAGGTCAGCGTCGGACATTCCCATGACAAAACGATTCTTTGAGAGTGGTTCAATGGGGCCGGGTGCTCCATCCAATTCGAGTTGGTTTGGTTTGCTACCATCTGATTCAGCGATGTGAAATGAACCCTCGATTTCGCCCCATGCAAGATATTTTCCATCGCCCGAGAATGCCAAATCAGAAAGCAGAGTTGAAGTCTCTATGGTCGCAAGTGGGTCGATGACCATCGGCATGCTATCATTCCTTACACAACGACATTGTTCTTCATGTTATCCACGACATCAAGTTTGAGTTTCCGGCATGTCCCCACGGCTTTGAAGCAGGGTCTAACAGATGTTCAAGTAGAGCGCTTTTCTCTACCTCATTCCATCCCTGAGTAGCGTCCAATTCAACGGCAGGAGTAATTCTATCACGGTCTATTCGAATCAATTCTTCCGCTTCATCTCTCATTATTCCAATGAATCCCCATGGTGTGCGTTTTCCTTGTCTTTTCCGTCTTGCAGCAGAAGGATTTCCTTTGCTGGCCTCAAGAATTCCGGGGTCCCACTCGTCTAGAATAGCCATCAATTCTTCATCACATCCGGGCAAAGGGATGATTGCTGCACCTCTACGCATTACTTGCCATGAACTCAATAGTTGGTTTCGGTCGCTGATTTTTGCAATGACATTACCCTGTACGCCGCATGGAAGGCCTCCAGGTCCAGGGATTCTATCTTCCATCAACCAAGCTTGAGAAGCACTCATGTGTACTTTTACCGTAATCTGTGGATTGCTGAGATCAACTTTCAGTTCGGGGTCCATCTGTAGCATATGATATCCAACTTCACCTGCGAATTCTTGGCTGCTCCAGTTCTGTTTTGCCCCACTTCTCTTGCAGCGAACTGCGAAGGTTCTGTACTCGCCTTTTTTGGGGTCTCTTTCAACTGCTGCTTTGGCGACAACTTCGGGGTCGAGTTGCATAGGTGAAATCGGGTCTGCCCCTACCAGTCCAAAGCATCGCCTGAAAATCTCCTCAACGCGTACAGGATCAGCATGTGAGAATGCAAGCATCAGGCTTTCTTGTCGCTCAAAGAATAGGTCCATGCCATTTCGAATAGCGGCTCTTTCCAGACTGCTTCTGAGTACCCTCTCAAAATTGCGTCTGACACGAGGAGATTTCAGCCCTAGTTCTCCAAAACGGAGTGCCCATGAACGTTGTTCAACAGCCATGCTGTTCCCTCTAGAGTCTTCACTCCTGATTGTGAATCTCAAGAATCTCGTCATCAACATGTCGCTTGGTCTTGGCGACATCATTTCGCTCATTTTCCAGAGTCTGAAGATAGACATCATCGATATCACCGGTGATATACTCTCCATTGAAGCATGAAGCATCAAAACTTGAGAGTCCAAGAGAACCGTTTGAACATGAGTCAATGAGATCTTCAAGGGTCTGATAGATTAGCCAGTCTGCACCGATTGAGGCGCAAATCTCCTCTGTATTTTTGCCATGGGCAATATACTCACCTTTTGCTGGCATATCGATTCCATAGACGTTAGGATGGACCACGGGAGGCGCCGCACTGGCGAACAGGACCTTGGAGGCACCAGCATCTCTAGCCATCTGAACGATTTTGCGGCTTGTATTCCCTCTGACTATTGAGTCATCAACTAACAAGACGGTTTTCCCAGCGAACTCCTGAGGTATTGGGTTGAGTTTCTTACGAACTGAATCCTGACGAATAGTCTGTCCTGGCATGATGAAAGTTCGGCCAACGTATCGATTTTTCACGAAGCCTTCTCGGAAGGGAATTCCCGCTTCATTTGCTAATTCCATTGCGGCAATTCTACCACTATCTGGAACTGGGATTACCACATCGATATCACCTTGGTACTCATCTTTGATTCGTTTAGCCAATTTTCTTCCCATCTCCAATCTTGAAGCATGCACACTTATTCCATCAATAACTGAGTCTGGTCTAGCGAAATAGACTTGCTCAAAGATGCATGGATGATATTGAGGCTCTTCTGCGCATTGTTGAGAGAACATCTGACCCCCTGCGGCAATGAATACTGCTTCACCCGGTGCGATATCCTTGACGTGTTCAAAGCCCAATGAGACCATTGCAACCGATTCACTGGCAATCAGCCACTCTTCTCTTCCATCATCTTCCACTCTACGTCCAAGGCAAAGTGGGCGTATTCCATAGGGGTCTCTGAATCCTAGCAATCCATAGCCGCTAATCATCGCAACAACGGCATAACTTCCACTGGTTTCCCGGTGTACTCGGGATACTGCATTGAATATTGCATTGGTGTCTAAATACAGGTCCTTTTGGATGACCAATTTGCGCTCTTTGTGAAGTTCGTTGGCTAAAATATTCATCAAAACTTCTGAATCACTGGATGTGTTGAGGTGCCGTAAGTCATCCATCAACGATTTTCTCAGATCAGGAGCATTGGTTAGATTTCCGTTGTGAGCAAGACTGATTCCGTATGGCGAATTAGTGTAGAATGGCTGTGCTTCAGCACCAGATGAGGTGCCTGCGGTAGGATATCTGACATGCCCGATGCCCATGTGTCCTTCTAGCCTATCCATGTGCCTTTGCCTGAACACATCCTTGACCAAACCGTTGGCTTTGCGCTGGTATAGGTTGTCTCCATCAGAGGTCACAATTCCGGCTGCATCTTGGCCGCGGTGTTGTAACACGGTAAGCCCGTCATAGATTAGCTGAGCCACCTTGGATTCCTCGGTGGCGACGATGCCGATGATGCCGCACATCGCTATTCCCGACCCACCCTCTGCTCCGCCGGTTTTAGTCTTTGACTGACCTCGGGGGGAATCCATTGGGCCGGCGGATTGATGATTGATAGTGATTGCAGGGTGTACATGCCAGTCGGAACTCCGCCATTAGGGGGCCCCGTTGGGCGCAGTAGAATGCGCCTGTCTGCCAGCGGTTTGGTGACTTGGCAAAGGTGTCCAAGGCAATGGTTTCATCGCAACAAACAGGGTCTTTCCGGTCCGGTAAATCCTGAGATGATTCTTGGGATTTTAGTTGAGGATGCCTTGGTCGGTCTATTGATGGAAGATCCCGGATATCGTCCAATCGATTCACCACCGGGCTGGGTATCATTCCACAAGGACATCCCTGACAAGACTCCGCATGAAGTCCTTGAGCCGGAATCGTTGCAGGATATCCGCGAATATCTCATGGCTAGAGTTGAAGTATCCGCCAGTTTAGTGATAGAGATGGGCGAGGAAAAATGGAACAAAGCCCCATTCAAGATGGAAGGTCGTGAATGGTCAGAATTGACCGTTGCTAGAGTGGAGGAATTACTCAAAGCGGGCATTGAGATGCAACTTGCAGAGGTAGAGGCATGCCATTCCTCAGGAGGAGGGCCTCATCTTGAATCGTGGAGAAGAAAAGGAGACCCGCATCTAGTCTGTGCGCCGCGTTGGTCGGAAGAAGCGAGGTTTCCGATTCCCGATAAGGTCCCTGGTAATTCACTGAAACTGGCTTTGTCTTCTGAGTCAGTTGAATCAACCGATATGCAAGAAGGAGAAGTCACTTGGATGGAGGCTTGGATTATCGCTAGACCATGGATGAAGGACCCTAGGGTTTGGCAGCCTCAGCGCCTATACCATCCCGATGGTTGGGCTGCTGGAGAACTTGACATGCTCCATAGATGGTCTGGCAAGGCTGGATTGGTCGACATCAAATCAGGAGATGGAAGCAGCGGCTGGTCTCAGGGTCTTGCTAGCCAATTACAGTTCTATCAGTGGTTGTTCCTGCGTACTCGTACAGAGGATTCACTAATCACGGAAGTTAAGTCACTACAAGGTTGGTACCTTGGTTCTTCGAATATAGTAGAAATTTCGCAGTGGAGTGATGATGAACTCGCAGAAAAGGATGGAGAGTTACATGAAATCTGGTCGAGAATGACTTCTGCAGACGGCCAAAGACAGACTTGGCCTGAGGCCGAACCAAGTGAGTGGAAGGAAGAGGGCCCACAGGGAACTTGCAAGCGATGCCACGCCCGTTTCATCTGCGATGCTGTTTCTGACGAATTGAAAGATGAGGGATTGTCCAATATATTGCCCCCTAGGATGTTGGGACTTGAGAGAAAAGAGGTGGTTCAGCGTTTGGTTCCTCGCGACCCAGCATCACCTATCTCTGAGATCCCAAACCGCCTCAACGTTTCAGGTAAATTAGGTGGGAAGTGGGGACCCATGTCCAATCACTTTGGTGAACCGGTTCATGGGGCAGTGTTGAGTAGCGGTTCACAAGCAAGCGTAGTGCTGGAAGAAATGGCGCCCGGAACCTGTCTAGAATTGAGAGATGTTCCTGATGGCCCTTGGGTAGTCAAAAATGCCGCACCTGGCGTTTGGCGGGGTGCTGCGAGACTGTATCTTGATTCACATAGTTCCTTGATTCCGTTAGAGCAAGCGGAAGATATCGAGACTACAAGGATCGGTTTGCTTCCGACAAGAGCCAATGTCGATGGCTTGGTTGTTTCGAGAAGAACTAGTCATGGGATGCGAATTGATGGTAAGCCCTGGACTATGGTGAACTTTCATCTCTGGGATGGTTGCGATATCATTGAGAATGTGGTTTTTGGTTGGGGGATGACTGAGACCTTTGCCGACATTTCTGTTGGTGATAGAATCCTTGTGATTTCAGCGGAATTAGGTTGGCGAGCAGGGCTTCCGCAACTCAGGATTTCTCCACAAGGAACAAGAATCGAGGTCAGGCAAAGAGATTGGCAACTTTCTGAAGACATGCCGGCTTCTTTCAGGTAAGGCCATCGTTGATATGCCTTGGACGTAAACCAACTCACATGCCGGTCCACCATCCCCCTTCAGATGACCCCATTGGGCCGTACAATCGTCTATCTCACACTCAATCTGCAATGCTGGCAAACTGTCCGAGGCAGTGGTTTCACCGCTATCGTCAGGGGCTTAGAGGAGAGTCTCCACCTATTCTAGCAATGGGTAGAGCGGTGGAGGCAGCACTTTGCAGAACTTTCAGGGATTCGCCAGTTCTGGTGCCATCTGATGCTCAGTCTGAATGGATGGATAGTCCATTGCAGGAATTCGAGGCATCATGGGCAGGAGGTAATCTAGACCCTGTTCAGCGCCCAAGCCGTTCCAAAGAGGGATGGCGTGGCCCTGAAGTAGAACCCCTTTCCAAAGCGATGTGGCCACTTAATCGCAATGAGTTACATGCGTGGGCAAGTGAACGTTTGGATATTCATTTTCAACGCTGCTGGCGCGAAGCAGGAGAGGAGTGGGCTAAGGATTCCAATCGTACGGGAGACTTTGAGGAATATACCAAGACCGATTTTGAGCGGGCTAGAAATATGGCATTCAATGGATTGAACATGCATCTAGATGAAGTTGAGAACTGCATAGAGGAATTGGACGAGGAGTCACTTGCACAATGGAGGTCTGGAGCCAATCGCCCTGGATGGCCTGCACCAGATGGCTTCCCATATGTTTGGAGCGATTCACACCCATGCGCCAAGGAAGAAGGCAGAATCTCATGGGTAGAGGCGTGGGAGATCGCCCGGCCATGGTTCGTGGACCCAGATGCTGATGACTTCTCTCTCACCTGTATACACCGAGATAATTGGTTTCAGGGAGAATACGACTTGATTTACCGATGGAATGGTCTCAGGATAGTTGACATCAAGGCAAGCGTGGGGGCAGGAGATCGATCTGGTGATTATGTTAAGCAGATGCGGACTTATGCATGGTTATGGTGGGATATGCATGAAAACAAGTCACCCGATGGATTAGAGATATGGTACCTCGGTGCTAATTCTCGCAAAAATGTCGCGGTTCCTTCAGATGAAGAATTGTCAGATATCGGAAAAGGTTTGCACGGGGATTGGTTGAACGCCCAAGAGGATGATGCCATCGCTGAAGATTTTCCTGCAGAGCCTGCGGCCTATCGCCAATTCTCTGCTGGAGGAGTTCCAATGGATGAGGACCTACATCCTTTGACTAGGTGCACGCACTGTGATTATGAGTCAGTATGTCCGCGTTCTGGCCCCATTTCTTTGCCAACTGCAGAAGGTGGTTTTACCGCAATTGAAGATATTGATCCTCGACTTGTCGCCTGGGGTCACGCTTATCGATTGACGAAGGAGTTACAGTTCCCATTCGACGCTGGAATACGAAAGAGAGAGTTTACTCTGCATATTGAAGAAGGACAGGTGAATGTTGTTCTCGATGATGCGGTTGAAATGCCAGAATGGCAGGAGGGCATGGGGCTAAGATTGTTCAATGCAACAGGTGGTTCTGTCAAGAAAGGAATGAATTGGATGAAGCGATTGAAGTTAGGTAAAGATGGCCGTATTCAGGCTGCAGATGAAAGGAGAGAGGGAGATTGTCTGATGTCTGAAATCGAGCCAATGGAAGTTTCAGTCGTTGGCCTTGCATTCTCCTTCGACCATCGAGAAAGGGTGCGTTCAAACGGTAGCATTTCTCGCAAGTGGGGTGCAAGGTTGGTGGATTCAACAGGAGTTATCCCTGTGGAGGCATGGGATGACAAGATCCATTCTATGTTGTTAGACAATGCTACAAATCGAGGAGAAGTAGTACAGGCACGAGATTTCCAAGTCATGGTCAACGCTGGTGGCCAAGTGGTGTTGCGCGCTAAGAAGAATCGCTCAGGTTCTTCGAGATTGATTTCATCCTCCTGATGAGACAATAATCAATTCCAATTCGATGTCATCTGTGATTTTTGCATTGTGTGGAATCACTGAATCCTGATGGATGACCAATACCGTTGAGGGAGTAATTTCCATCTTTTGTAGGACTTCTGAGACGGAGGTTGCCTCGGAGAATTCCAGCGAGGTTATCTCGCCTCCGTTCAACACGCTGACCAGCATGTATCGGCCTGTTGCATCACTCTTATGACTGCCTCGCTTCAGCCGCTGCCTACAAGCCGAGATCGCATAGCCCGGTATTGCGGTGGATTCGAAATCCACTGTCCCCTGGACGCGGGAGTTCGAATCTCCCTCTCGGCGCTTCACAACCTTACCGGAACCCAACGTGAAACCACCCTGAAAAACGAATTAACCGTAACTTTGTTGTGATTTAGAGGTTGTAATTGTCAATAATCCATCAATATCGTTTGCTCTGAATTTCATCGCATTTCACATAATTGCATGATAGGTTTATTTGCACTACCTTGAGGTTAGGGGCGTGAATAAAGATGTGATATGGGGTGTTTCCCTCCTCATTCTTGCCGCAAGCCTTGCTGCAACCGTCATCTATGTTGAACAAGACGAGCCAATGGACCAAGAC
>DAWL01000179.1:8347-11294 GCA_002505935.1 Euryarchaeota archaeon UBA226
GACGAGCCAATGGACCAAGACGAGTCCGAAGAATCGGTCGTTGTCATCGATCCGCTTACCCTTCATGATGATGGGCACCTTCATGATGCACCAATCCTAAGCCTCATTTCAGCTGAAGACGATGGGGCTGCAATCTCAATGTACGGGTTTGTCATCCATGCTCATCCGAGCGAAATTCACGTCGATGTGGTGTTTGAAAACGAGAGCATAGCCCAAATTATCCCTGACGCTTCAGGACTTTGGAACTTCACGGTGACAACGAATGCTACTGGTGTCGTAAGTCTGAATTTCACTGCGAATCACGGCATTGAAAACACCACATCTGAGCCAATGGTTGTCGATGTAGATCGAACAGAAGAAGAACAAGACTCGAGTGATGATAACCAAGGTAATGGGTCCGAAGGCAACGGCAACAATGGAAATTCAACTGATAACTCGACAGGTAATCAATCAGACAATGGTACCGATGGCAGCACAGGAAACGAAACCGACAATGGCACAGGAAACGAAACCGACAATGGCACCACTGATCCGACCGATCCAGCCCAACCGACCTACGACCCATCCGATATGGGGCAGTTTTGGCTTGATGTTTTCCGTTGTCAACCTGGGCAGAACATCACACAAGTTGACGACTTAACGACCACAGCGGTGGAAACGCACGAATGTTCGGTCAGCATCACAATGAACGAGACGCAAATCACCATCACGACGAATGGACTTCCAGATCACGATTTTGAGTCCACACTTGCCTGCTCACAAGGCAATGATTGCACGCGTGCTCAAAACTACGAGTGGACCATACCCCGTTCCCCTGTGAATGACACGACCGGTGGCCATGACTCAACGAACTGTCCTGAAGCGAACGGTGATTACGAATGCGCTGCAGAACGCGGTGAAGTTGCCTTTGCCGTCAACGGCGTACCGTTCTATGGCCCAGAAGATGGACCTGGTGGCGATGCAGTTGCTAGCCAGCACGGCGCCTACGAGGAAGACCGCCAACCGATTGTACTCGGCGTGTGCCACGCACACAACGGACAGGGTGGAACATTCCACTACCATGCTGATGCCAATTGCCTTCACTGGCATCCAGAAGAAGGTGAAACCATGTTTGATTACGATACTAGCACGCCTTCAGCCGTGGCACAGAACACGGCGAACGGGTCGCATTCAGCGGTCATTGGTGTCGCTATGGACGGCTACCCTATCTACGGCCTTTGGGGCTATGATGACCAGATGAACATCGTAGAGATGAAGAGTTCCTACAAACTCAAAGAAGGCGAGACGGGATACAACGGCATCGACGATTACGTCTACGTCGAAGGACTAGGCCACCTTGATGTGTGCAACGGCCACTTCGGACCAACACCAGAATTCCCTGATGGAATCTTCCACTATCATTCAACCATGATGAACGGCGAGGGCGATATGGGCTTCCCATATTTCCTGTTGTGCTATCACGGTGAGACCTTTCTCGATGAAGGAGGGGGAGACCCCTGTGACGGGTTTGGTGAAACATGGGGTCCAGGCATAGCCCCACCTCCTGACGGTTGTGAAGGCGGCGGTCCGCGTGGAATTCAGGCTCAACTTGAGAACGTTCAGTCGCTCACCCCTGCTACAGTTTTCTCAACGACTTGGCTTTGGTTTGGCTTTTTGGCTTTGATCGCTGTACGTGTACGCCGAACTCAGTCTAGTGTTTTCTGAGAAAATCAAATCTCCCTTAGGCGCCAAAATGATTACTTGTTTAGTTTAACTCGCAATTTTATGGTAGAAGATGTTCAAAGTCTTAGTCTAGCAACTATCCTGAAAATAGTAGGTACTATTCCTATACTTCTAGGATTAATGATAATTTTCAATCCTACAGGTTCACTTGTAAATGGTGAAAAACTCGCTGACTCAGGATTGATGATTGGAAGATATGTTGGTTTGCTCGCGATAATTTTTGGTATTTCTCATTGGGTAGTTTCTATATTCACTACTGAGAATTTGCATTTGTTTGCTCGTTTTTTCGCAATTGGGCACATCTCAATCGGTGGTATGGATTTCTGGAATTATTTCCGAGGAAATGTAGAATTTGATTCTGCATCAATTGTCGGCTCAATTTTCCCTTTTGCCTTAGCATCGCTTCTTTTGCTGAATTCAAAAAGCCCAGCAATAGAGGAAGAATAAGCAATAGGCCATTCTAGATGGTCTAGGGATCAATTTTCAATTTTCTCTATTCGGAAAATCTTCTCTTCGTGACCCCATGAAACGAGTCCAGGTTCTTTGAAAATGAAATACTTGGTAATGAATTCTTTTCCGAGTTCGGGATGTTCTTCTTCTAGAGCGATGCTGATTCTAGTGCTGTATGTTCCAAGTGAACCTACGCAGGCCTTCCCGATGATTCCGTCGACCAAAACAGCATGGGGTTCGGAAAGAACTCTGTTTTCATTATCGAATGGGGAGTAATCTGACTCCAACTTTAGGTTCTCTTCAGTAGCGGGCATAGTATTGTACTTCTTGTCTAATGACATAAAAATAGGTATCATTCGTCTCTTATTAAGTCTATTAGTGAAATCACTAACGTTCTGAGAGTTCATCTTCCTTGCATGACGCCTAGCCTTTCAGCCACGACATCATTCTCTTCTGGAGTTCCCATGAAAATGATGATTTCTCCTGCTTTGAGTTTGTGTTTGGTACTCGGATTGCCCTTGACATCCCACCCTTCGTTCTCGGCATCGCCGTTGTTTTCTTCGGCAACTGCGATTAGCAAGGCTCCATCATTTGCTATCATATCCTTGCGGATATCTGACACGGTCATTCCTACAGCAGAAGATTCGGAGGTGACTGTGAACTGTTGAATGTCACATTCGGATAGGCCCGAGGTCATGGTATCTACTAGCAAAGCAACCTCTGGTTCGAATGCAGCACTTGCGACCAAGCGACCGCCTATCTCGAATGGGGAGGC